>DNNT01000201.1 GCA_003497545.1 Arenimonas sp.
CGGCCAGGCCGGCGCCATCCGCCTGGGCATCGCCCGCGCGCTGGTCGAGTACAACGAGACGCTCAAGCCGGAGCTGCGCAAGGCCGGCCTGATGACCCGCGACGCCCGCGAAGTCGAACGCAAGAAGGTTGGCCTGCACAAGGCCCGCCGCGCCACCCAGTTCTCGAAGCGCTAATCGCTTTGTAAACTGGCGGCGTCCCCGGATTGGGGGATCGTCTAATGGTANNTCGAATCCTAGTCCCCCAGCCAAACCAGGAACCCCCGCGAAAGCGGGGGTTTCTTTTTGCGCCGGTGGTGGCCGCGGGGGCGGCTACCCTTGCGGGCCTTCACGGCGATAGACTGCGGTGGTCATTCCCGGAGCCTGCCATGCCCGTTCCCGCCACCGAACTCGCCCGACTGTTCCCGCTGGACTCGCTCCGGCAGGAAACCCGCGACCAGCTGGCGCGAGACGGCGTGGTGTCCGAGTACCAGCGCGGCGAAAACGTGTTCGAGGCCGGCGACCTGGACGAGGACACCGTCTACCTGCTCGACGGCGAGCTGCGCTGCAACTATCCCGACGGCCGCAGCGTGGCGCACATCGCCAGTGCGCCCCACGGGCGCTATTCGCTCAACGACTCGGTGCCGCGCCGCTTCACCGCCAAGGTGGTGTCGGGCAAGGCCAAGGTGCTGCGGCTCGACCGCCGCTACCTCGAGAAGCTGATCACCTGGGACCAGCTCAGCCGCGACGAGAGCTACCGCCACTTCGGCAACGCCGCCGGTGGCAACGACTGGGTGTTCCGCCTGCTGCGCGCGCCGGCGTTCGCGCGACTGCCGACCGGCAACATCGAGAAGATGTTCCAGATGTTCGAGCCGGTGACGGTCAAGCCCAGCGAGATCGTGATGCGCGAGGGCGACCCGGCCGATTATTTCTACGTCGTGCGCTCGGGCACCGCCTCGGTGTCCAAGTACCTCGACGGCGCGCCGCAGGTGGTGGCCTACCTGCGCGAGGGCGACACCTTCGGCGAGGACGCGCTGCTGTCGAACCTGCCGCGCAACGCCACCGTGCGAATGATGCAGGGCGGCCAGCTGATGCGGCTTTCGCGCGAGGCCTTCGAGGCCGTGCTCAAGCCGCCGATGCTGTCCTGGGTGCTTCCGGCCGACGCCGCGCGCCTGGTGCAGGGAGGGGCCGCGCTGCTGGACGTGCGCATGCCCGAGGAGCACGCCCAGCGCGCCATCGACGGCTCGGTGAACGTGCCGCTCTACCGCCTGCGCGAAGACATCGCTTCCGTGCTGCCGCCCGGTGCCCGCGTGGTCGTCTACTGCAATACCGGCGAGCGCTCCGCCGCCGCGGCCTTCGTGCTCAAGCGCCTGGGCTACGAAGTCAGCGCCCTGCACGGCGGCCTCGGCGCCATGCTCCGCCTGCTGTCCGCGCAAGCGTGAACCAGGTTGATTTTACGCCCGACCCTCTGCGGGTCGTTCCGGATTAGTGGCGCGTAAAATCAACCTGGTTCACTCGGTTCAGCTGCGGATGGGGCGCACCTTGCCGCCGATGATGACTTCGTCGGCGGGGCGGGCGGCGAACAGGCCGCAGGTGACGACGCCGGGGATCTGGTTGATCTTCGCTTCCAGGCCGACCGGATCCTGGATGCGCCAGTGGTGCACGTCCAGGATCCAGTTGCCGTTGTCGGTGACCACGCCCTCGCGCCACACCGGCTGCCCGCCCAGCGCCACCAGCGCGCGGCCGACCAGGCTGCGCGCCATCGGGATGACCTCCACCGGCACCGGGAACGCGCCCAGCAGTTCCACCTGCTTGGCCTCGTCGATGATGCAGACGAAGCGGTCGCTGGCCTGGGCGATGATCTTCTCGCGCGTGAGCGCCGCGCCACCGCCCTTGATCAGGCGGTTGTACGGGTCGCATTCGTCGGCGCCGTCGACGTAGAGCTTGAGCGGCCCGACCGCGTTGAGGTCGAGCACGGGAATGCCGTGCGACTGCAACTGGCGCGTGCTCTGCTCCGAACTCGACACCGCGCCCTCGATGCGGTCCTTCATGCGGGCCAGCCCGTCGATGAAGAAAGCCACGGTCGAGCCGGTGCCGACGCCGACGACGGTGCCTTCCACGACGTATTCCAGGGCCTTCTCGGCGGCCAGCTTCTTCTGTTCGTCGCGTGACATCTGCGGCCTCCGGGCCTTATTCCATGGAGAGGATGCGCTTGTACTGCGCGGGGGCGACGGGCAGCACCGACAGCCGGTTGCCCCGGCGCAGCAGCGCGAAATCGCCGAAGGCCTCGGCCTGTGCCTTGAGCTCCTCGAGCGAGACGGTGCGCTTGAACTTGCGCTGGAAACCCACGTCCACCAGCCACCAGCGCGGTTCTTCCGGCTTGCTGGCGGGGTCGTGGTAGTCCGACTTCGGGTCGAACTGGGTCGGGTCCGGGTAGGGCGTGGACGCCACCTCGGCGATGCCGACCACGCCGGGCACGGCGCAGTTGGAGTGGTAGAACAGGATCGGGTCGCCGACCTTCATGTCCTTGAGCATGAAGTTGCGCGCCTGGTAGTTGCGCACGCCGCTCCAGGGCTCGGTGCGCACGCGTTCGAGCGCGTCGATCGAGAACTCGTCGGGTTCGGATTTCATCAGCCAATGTTTCATGGCCGCCATTATCGCCCGAACCGAAGCCATTCCCGCTCGGTGGCCATGGCGTCGAGGTCAACGTCCCAGGGCTCGGCGGCCAGGGCGGGCAGCTCCTGGCAGGCGTAGGCCACGCCCACCAGCCAGGGCGGGCCGGGCCGGCCGCGGCGGAAGTCGAAGCTGCGGTCGTAATAACCACCGCCCATGCCCAGCCGGTGCCCTTCCCGGTCCCAGCCCAGCAGCGGCACCAGCACCAGCGACAGGGCCGCGGGCGCCAGCGTGGACGCCGGGTCGACGTCAGGTTCGGGAATGCCGAAGCGGTTGTTGGCCAACGGGTCGCCGGCGCGCCACGGTGAGAAGCGCAGGCTTCCGTCGCCCTGCACCACCGGCAGGCACCAGACCTGGCCCGGCGCCAGCCGCAGCTGCACCGCATGCAGGGGCACTTCGCCGCCCACGGCCCAGTAGCCGCCGACGTAGCCGGGTTCGCGCAGTTCGGGTTGTTCGGACAGGTGGCGGGCCACCGCGTCGGCGGCGGCAAGGCGTTCGCCCGGGGAGAGCGCGGCGCGGCGGGCGCGCAGCTGCTGGCGCAATTCCTGGCGCGTCGGTTTCAAGATAAGGCCTCCACCATGCCGATGCGTGCGAAACGACCTTGATCCCTGGGATCAAGTGGGTACCCGCGCCACCGCTTCAGGCTTTCCGCAACAGGGCGGACATGCACACCGCTTTGGCCTCGGATTCCCGGGTCGTGTTTATGGGACAAGGCGAATGTTAGGCGCGCTGTCGGACACGGCAGAGGACTTGCCGCGATTATAAGGCGGCGCCAGGAAAAAAACGTGAACGTCAGCGCGGTGCGTCGAACAGGCCGTCGAGCTTGCGGTTGAGTTCGCCGAGGGTGCGGCTGAGGGCCTGGTCGCGCTGTTCGGACTGCTGGCGCACCTGCAGCAGCTCGTGCGCCAGGTTCAGCGCCGCCAGCACGGCCACGCGGTCGATGGCGGCCATGCGGTTGTTGCCGCGGATCTCGCGCATGCGCGCATCGAGCAGGTGGGCTGCAGCCATCAGGCCATCACGCTCGGCCGGCTCGACGCCCACGGTGTACTCGCGGTCGAGGATCTTGACGTTGACCGGCTCGCTCACGCGTTGTGCTCCAGCGACTTGAGCCGCGTGATCATGGCCTCGACCCGCGAGCGGGCCTGCTCGTTCTTGTTGAGCAGCTGGGCGCGTTCGGCCACCAGCTGTTCCTGGCCCTGGCGCAGGCTGCGGTTTTCCTCGAGCAGCCGGCGATGCTGCTCGGCCAGGCGCTCGAAGCGCTCGGCAAGGGCCTGCAACTGGGCGATCGGGTCGTTGGGGCTCATCGCGGCCACCTTAGGCGGGGCGGGTCAAGGGGTCAATATGGCGCCGGGATGGCCGCCACGGTGCCGGGCTGCCAGCTGCGGATGAAGGCCAGGCAGCGGTGCGAATCCAGCGGCGGCGACAGCCAGAAGCCCTGGATTTCGTCGCAACCCTGCTCGCGCAGGTAGCTCAGCTGCTGCTCGCTCTCCACGCCCTCGGCGATGACGTTCAGGCCCAGCGAATGGCCCATGGTGATCACCGTGGCGGTGATGGCCTCGTCGTCCGGGTCGCGGGTGAGGTCGCCGATGAATTCCTTGTCGATCTTCAGGGTGTCGATCGGGAGGCGCTTGAGGTAGACCAGCGAGGAATAGCCGGTACCGAAGTCGTCGATGGCCAGGGTGACGCCGATCTTGCGCAGCTCGTTGAGCACGTGGGTGGTCTGCTCGGCGTTCTGCATCACCATCGACTCGGTGACCTCGAGCTCGATGCGGTTGGCCGGCACGCCCAGGTCCTGGATCAGGTTGCGCAGCAGCTCGGGCAGGTTGCCGCGCAGCAGCTGCAGCACCGAGACGTTGATGCCGATGGAGATCTCGTTCAGGCCGTGGGCGCGCCAGCGCTTGAGCGTCTGCAGCGCCTCGGCCAGCACCCATTCGCCGATCTGCAGGATCAGGCCCGACTCCTCGGCCAGCGGCACGAACACGGTGGGCGGGATTTCGCCCAGCTCGGCACTGTGCCAGCGCAGCAGCGATTCCACGCCGGTGATGCGGCCGTCGGCCAGCGCCATGCGCGGCTGGTAGACCAGGCGGAACTCGCCGCGGTCGAGCGCCTTGCGCAACGAGGCCAGCACGGTGGCGCGCCGGCGCGACTCGGCGTCCATGGTCTCGTTGTAGATCTGGTAGGTGTTCCGGCCCTCGGCCTTGGCCTGGTACATGGCCGTGTCGGCGTACTTGAGCAGGTCGGTGGGCACCAGCGCGTGGTCGGGATAGAGGCTGATGCCCAGCGACGGCGTGATGGAAACGTCGTGGCGCTCGTCCACTTCCAGCGGCATCGAGAAGGCGGTGAGGATCTCGCGCGCCATGCGTTCCACCGCCGGCACCGATTCCACGTCTTCCAGCACCACGGTGAATTCGTCGCCGCCCAGGCGGGCCACGGTGTCGGACGCGCCCACCGTGGCCTGCAGGCGGGTGGCCGCGGCCTTGAGCAGGCGGTCGCCGGCGGCATGGCCGAGCGAATCGTTGATGTCCTTGAAGCGGTCCAGGTCGAGGAACAGCACCGCCACCCGGGTTTCCTGCCGGCGCGCGCGCACGATGGCGCGGCCCAGGCGCTCGCTGAGCAGGGCGCGGTTGGGCAGGCCGGTGAGCGTGTCGTAGTTGGCCAGGTAGCGCAGCTCCTGCTCGGCGCGCTTCTTGTCGGTGATGTCGTTGACCACGGCGACGAAGTGGCTGCGCAGGCCCATGGCGTCGCGCACCTCGCTCATCTCGATCCAGCCCAGGAACTCCTCGCCGTCCTTGCGCTTCTGCCACATCTCGCCGGCCCAGTGGCCGGTACGCTCGAGCACGTCGCGCACGCGGCGGTAGAACTCGGCGCTGTGCTGGCTGGAATCGAGCAGGCGGCTGTTCTGGCCGATCACCTCTTCCTCGCTGTAGCCGGTGATGCGCGAGAAGGCCGGGTTCACCGAGATGAAGCGGAAGTCGAGGTCGATCACCGCCACCGCTTCGCTCATCGAACGCAGCACTTCCAGCGCGACGCGGCGCTCGCGCTCGGCGCGGCGGATGGCGGTGATGTCGCGGGCGGTGCCGGCCATGCGCAGCGGGCTGCCGGTGTTGTCGCGTTCGACCACCTTGCCACGCGAACGCACCCAGACCCATTCCCCGCGGGCGTTGCGGATGCGGTGTTCGGATTCGAACACGTCGGTGTGGCCGACGATGTGCTCCTGCAGCAGCTTCTGCACCCGCGGCAAGTCCTCGGGGTGGATGGACTGCGTGCGCCAGTCGTCGGTGCTCAGCTCTTCGCGGCTGCCCTGGCCGAGCAGCTGGTTCGCCCCGAGGCGGTAGAGGCTGTTCTCGCGGATGTTCCAGTCCCAGAACTCGTCGCCCGAGCCCCACAGCGCCAGGTTCAGGCGCTCCTCGCGTTCGTGGATCTCGGCCAGCAGGGAGGTCTCCTGCTGCCGGCGGTGGTTCCAGACGCGCCAAAGCAGCCAGCACAGGAACAGTGCGATCGCCAGCAGCACCAGCTGCACGATGCCGCCATTGCTGATCGAAGACTGCGCCCAGGCGACCGACGGCAGCCAGCACGCGGCCACGGCCACCGCCGTCCCAGGCCTGGCGCCCCTGAACCTGTTTCGCCACAGCCCCATTACGCCCGGTGTTCCCCTGGTCCGCCCCGTGCAATCCCAAGGAGTGTAGGGTGGCACTAACATCGCCACAAGCGCCGCGGCGAGCCCTTGCTAGAATGGCGCCATCCCCCATCCGGCCCCGACGATGACCGAAGCCCTGCTGCCCGCGCACGCCCAAGTGGCCGCCGAACTCGACGCCCTGGAAGCCGCGCTGGAGCCCTCGGACCTGCACGGGTCGCTGTGCGGTTACCTGGCCGGGGGCGGCAAGCACGACCGCAAGGGCTGGTTCGCGGCGGTGATGTCGGACCCGCTGGTTTCGCCGCCGGCGCCGGACAGCGCGCTTGACCAGCTCTACGAAGCCAGCACGCGGCAGCTCGAATCGCCGGATTTCGCCTTCGAACTGCTGCTGCCCGGGGAAGACCGCCCGGTGGGCGAGCGCGCCGACGGCCTGCTGGCCTGGTGCCGCGGTTTCCTGGGCGGTTTCGGCCTGGCCGCCGGCGCCGAGCCGCCGCTGTCGGAGGAAGCCGAGGAAGCCCTGGGAGACCTGGCCCGCATCGCCGCCAGCGACCTGAGCTACGACGACCCGGACGCCGACGAGGACGCCCTGGAGGAAGTGGCGGAATTCGTACGCGTGGCCGTGATGCTGCTGCACAGCGACTGCGTGCTGGGTCCGAGGCACCGCCGCAAGCTCAACTGACGCCGCCATGATCAAACCGGCCGAATTCGCCCGCCGCCGCAAGCAGCTGATGCGCATGGCCGATGAGGACGCCATCCTCATCCTGCCCAGTGCGCCGCTGCGGGTGCGCAGCCACGACACACACTACCCCTACCGCCAGGACAGCGATTTCTGGTACCTGAGCGGATTCGCGGAACCCGAGGCGGTGCTGGTGCTGGTGCCGGGCCGCAAGCACGGCGAAACCCTGCTGTTCTGCCGCGACCGCGACCCCGAGCGTGAAGCCTGGGACGGCCCGCGCGCCGGCACCGAGGGTGCGGTGGAAGCGCATGGCATGGACGACGCCTACCCGATCACCGACCTCGACGAAATCCTGCCCGGGTTGCTCGAGGGCCGTTCGCGCGTCTACTACCACTTCGGCCGCGACACCGAATTCGACCTCAAGCTGATCGGCTGGGTGAACCGCGTGCGCTCGCAGGTGCGCCAGGGCGCGCAGCCGCCGCACGAGTTCCTCGAACTCGGCCACCTGCTGCACGAGCTGCGCCTGTTCAAGAGCGCGGCCGAGCTGAAGCTGATGCGCCGCGCCGCGGCGATCGCCGCGGAGGCGCAGCTGGCGGCCATGCGCGCCACCCGCCCGGGTGGCCGTGAATACGAAGTGGAAGCGGCGCTGCAGTACGTTTACCGCAAGAACGACGCCGTGGCCGCCTACGAGCCCATCGTCGGCGCCGGCGCCAACGGCTGCGTGCTGCACTACCGCGCCAACAACGGCCCGCTGGCCGACGGCGCGCTGCTGTTGTGCGACGCCGGCGCCGAATACGCCAACTACGCCTCCGACATCACCCGCACCTGGCCGGTGAACGGCCACTATTCGAAGGAGCAGCGCGCGCTCTACGAGCTGGTGCTGAAGGCGCAGGCGGCGGCGATGGAACAGGCGCGCCCGGGGCGGCCCTGGATCCTGGGCCATGAAGCCGCGGTGGAAGTGCTCACCGAGGGAATGCTGTCGCTGGGCCTGCTCAAGGGCACGCTGAAGGCGGCGCTGCAGTCAGGCGCCTACCGCAAGTTCTACATGCACAAGACCGGCCACTGGCTGGGCCTGGACGTGCACGACGTGGGCGAATACAAGGTCGCCGGCGACTACCGCGAACTCGAGCCGGGCATGGTGTTCACCATCGAACCCGGCATCTACATCGCCCCGGGCAGCAAGGGCGTGCCGGCGAAGTGGCAGGGCATCGGCATCCGCATCGAAGACGACGTCGTCGTCACCCCCGCCGGCCACGAAGTGCTGACCGACGCCGTCCCCCGCGAAGTCGACGCCATCGAGGCGGTCCTGGCGACCCGGTGACTGGTTTTTGCCACGGATTTACGCGGATGAACGCGGATAAGAGACACGGAAAGGGCGAGAGCGAAATTCAGAATTGATTTCGCTTTACCTGTGTTGATCCGCGTTCATCCGCGTAAATCCGTGGCCAAAACCGCTCTTACATGTCGTGCTTGGCGAGGTCCAGGCCGAGCGACTGGTAGTGCTTCCAGCGCGCGCGCAGGGGACCACGCGCGGATTCGTCGGCGGGCACGACTTCCAGTACGCGTTCGAAGCCCGCGGGCACCGGGGCGTCGCGCAGGTTCAGCACCAGCGCGCGCATCGGCGGCGATTGTTCGGGCGGGGCGATCAGCACCTCCACCTCGTCTTCGTCCTCCTCGACGCCGGCCACCTGGTGCGGCAGGAATTCGTCGGGGTCGAAGGACCACATCAGGTCGTCCAGGGCCTCGGCCTGGGCCATGGACGCGGCCAGCACGAGCAGCGGCTGCCCGGAGTGCACGGCCCGCCGGGCCAGTTCGCACACCAGCAGCAGCGGCTGCTCGCGGAAACGCGGCTTGCCGATCAGGTAGAAATCGGCGCGCGGCACGTCAGCCAGCCCGGTCGATCAGCCACTGCGCCAGCAGGCCCACCGGACGGCCGGTGGCCAGGCCCTTGCGGCCTTCGCCGTTGGAAACGCCGGCGATGTCCAGGTGCGCCCAGCGCTGGCCTTCGGTGAAGCGCGAAAGGAAGCAGCCGGCGGTGATCGCGCCCGCGCCCTTGCCGCCGATGTTGTAGACGTCGGCGAAGGCGGATTCGAGCTGGGTCTGGTACTCGTCCCACAGCGGCAGGCGCCAGGCGCGGTCGAACACGTTTTCACCGGCCGAGAGCAGCTCGCCGGCCAGGTCGTCGTGCTTGCTCATCAGGCCCGAGGCGAACTTGCCCAGCGCGATCACGCAGGCGCCGGTGAGCGTGGCCACGTCGACGATGGCCTGCGGCTCGAAGCGCTGGGTGTAGGTGAGCGCGTCGCACAGGATCAGGCGGCCCTCGGCGTCGGTGTTGCCGACCTCGATGGTCTTGCCCGACATCGACGTGATGATGTCGCTCGGGCGGTAGGCGTCGGCGTCCGGCATGTTCTCCACCGCCGGCACCACCATCACCAGGTTCAGCGGCAGCTTCATCTTCGCGGTGGCGAGGAAGGCGCCGAACACGCTGGCGGCGCCGCACATGTCGAACTTCATCTCCTCGATGCCGCCCTGCACCTTGAGGTTGATGCCGCCGGTGTCGAAGGTGATGCCCTTGCCGACCAGCGCGTAGGGCTTGGCGTCGCCGGCGCCCTGGTAGCGCAGCACCACCAGGCGCGGCGGGTTGGCCGAGCCGCGGGCCACGGCCAGCAGCGAGCCCATGCCCAGCTTCTCCATGTCGGCGCGCTCGAGCACCTCCACCGTCACCGCCTCGTGTTCCTTGGCGATGCGGCGGGCGGTGTCGGCCAGATAGCCCGGGTTGCAGATGTTCGGCGGCAGGTTGCCCAGTTCGCGCGCCAGCTCGACACCGGCGGCGATGGACACGCCGCGGTCGAATTCGGCCTGCAGCGCGGCGTCGCCGGCGATGTCGAGCGCCTTCAGGCCGTCATCGCCATTGCTGACGGTGCGGGTGGCGGTATAGGCGTAGGCCGCGTGGTCGGCGGCGACGATGGCCTGGCGCAGGGCCCAGCCGGCGTCGCGGCCGGCCACCGGCAGTTCGGGCAGGGTGAGCAGGGCGTGGCGCACCGGTCCGGCCTTGAGTGCGCGCACCGCGTCGGCCACCACCTTCAGGAACTGCGGCACCGCGAACTTGGCCGCGTCGCCCAGGCCCACCACCAGCACGCGCGGCGACTTCACGCCCGGCAGGTCGTGCAGCATGGCGGTACGGCCGGTCTTGCCCGAGAGGTCGCCGCGTTTGGCCAGCGCCGCGATCCGGCCGCCCGAGGCCTGGTCCAGCGCCTTGGCGGAAGCGGACAGGCTGCCGTCGGCGTACAGGCCGACCACCACGCAGTCGAGGTCGGCGGCGGTCGGGTCGGGGCGGTTCAGGCGAAACTCGAGGGTCATGGGCTTTGATTCCGTACAATCAGGACCTGCGATTCTAGCAAGCCCACCCCTCCCCAGCCCGGCAAGCCCCCGAATGCTGTTGATCGAGCGATACCTGCTGCGCCAGTTCGCCCAGAGCGTCGCGGCCGTGGCCGTGGTGCTGCTGCTGGTGGGCCTGGGCGGGCTGCTGGTGGACCTGATGAGCGAGATCGCCCGGGGCAAGGTGCCGGCCGGCCTGCTGCTGTCGCAGCTGGGCCTGCGTTCGATCCAGGTCCTGCCCATCCTGCTCCCGCTGGCGCTGTTCATCGGCCTTCTGCTGGCGGTGGGGCGGCTCTATGGCGACAGCGAGATGGCCGTGCTCTCGTCGGTGGGCCGCGGCCCGCGCCAGTTGCTGCGGCCGCTGCTGTGGGTGACGCTGCCGGTGGTGGCCGTGGTGGCCTTCGCCTCGCTGTGGGCGGCGCCGGCCGGGGCGCGGCTGGCGCAGCGCATGGTCGAGGAGGCGAACCGCTCCTTCCTGGTCGCCGGCCTCGAGGCCGGGCGCTTCATCGAGTTGCCTGGCCGTGCCGGCATCCTCTACGTCGGCGAGATCAACACCGACGGCACCCGCTTCGGCCGGATGTTCGTGCAGACCGAACGCGAAGGCCGGCTCGACGTGATCACCGCGCGTGAAGGCGAACTCTTCCTCGAGGGCGAAGCCGACCGCTACCTGCGCCTGCGCGACGGATTCCGGGTGGAAGGCGACCCGACCCGCCGCGACTACCGCATGATGCGTTTCGCCGAGAACGAGCTGCAGGTGCCCGACGCGGAGCCGGACGTGGACCCCGCCAACCTCGAGTCCGCGCCCAGCGAGGCCTTGCTGGTGCTGGCGGAGGCGCCGGCGCGTGCCGAACTGCACTGGCGCCTGGCCACGCCGCTGATGGCGCTGGTGCTGGGCCTGCTGGCGCTGCCCCTGGGCCGCGGTGAGCCGCGCCAGGCGCGCTACGGTCGCGTGCTGGCGGCCCTGCTGATCTACATCAACGCCATGATCCTGCTGGTGCTGGGCAAGGGCTGGCTGGCCGCCGGCACGCTGCCGGCCTGGGCCGGCCTGTGGTGGCTGCTGGTGCCGCTGGCCCTGCTGGCCACCTGGCTGCTGCTCACCGACGGCCGCCTGCCGCGCCCGCGCAAGGTGGCCGCATGAGGCTGCGCCCGGGCACGCTCGACCTCTACCTTGCGCGCAGCGTGATGCTGGCCACGCTCGGCACCTGGGCGGTGCTGCTGGGCTTCGACCTCATCAGCGCACTGGTGAACGAGCTCGACGAGGTGGGCGAAGGTGGCTACACGCTCAGCCACGCGCTGCTGTTCACCATCTACACGCTGCCGCGGCGCGCCTACGAGGTGTTCCCGACGGTGGCGCTGATCGGCACGGTGCTGGGCCTGGGCGGGCTGTCTGCGCGCTCGGAACTCACCGCCATGCGCGCGGTGGGCCTGTCGCGGCTGCGCGTGGGCCTGGGCGCGCTGATCGGCATCGGACTGCTCACCGCGCTGATGGTGGTGAACGCGGAAACCGCGGCGCCCTTCGGCGAACAGAGTGCGCAGACGGTGGCCAACTCGGCCAAGACCGGCGACGTGGTGATGGCGCGCGTGTCCGGCCTGTGGGCGCGCGAAGGCAACACCTTCATCAACGCCCGCGACGGCCAGCGCCGCGAGCAGGACGGCGAGACCTGGACCGAGCTGCAGGGCGTGCGCCTGTTCGAGTTCGATGACGAAGGCCGGCTGCTGTCGCTGGCCGAGGCGCGCACCGCCGAACACCGCGGCGACGTGTGGACCCTGCGCGAACTGCGCCGGTCGCGCTTCGGCGAACGTTCGGTGCAAACCGAGGAAGTGGCCGAGGAGCGCTGGGCCAGCGGCCTGGACGACCAGGCGCTGGCGGNNAACATGGACTACCTCGAGCGCAACGGCCTGGACAACAAGACCTTCGCCAACGCGTACTGGGCGCGCTGGTTCTACCCGGTGAACGTGGTGGTGCTGTGCCTGGCGGCGCTGCCGTTCGCGTTCGGCTCGCTGCGCTCGGGTGGTTTCGGCAAGCGGCTGTTCATCGCCATCGTCATCGGCATCGGCTACCTGCTGGCGCAGCGCCTGGTGGTGAGCCTGTCGGACGTGTACCGCTTCGACGCCCGCGTGGCCTACCTGCTGCCGCCGC
>DNNT01000131.1 GCA_003497545.1 Arenimonas sp.
CGCTTCATGGGTTCCCCTTGCACGACGTTCAGGCGGCCGGACGGCCGGTTGCACGGCAGACTACGGCGCGCCCCCGGGGCCGGCACCTGTACCTTGGTACAAGTGGCCGGGCGGGCCCGGGCTGCGGACACTCGGCCCCTGGCTTTCCCCGGGGATTCGAAGGCATGTCCTTCCTGATCGTGCTTGCTGCGCTGTGTTTCCTGATGCTGGTCGCCTACCGCGGCTACAGCGTGATCCTGTTCGCGCCGGTGGCGGCGCTGGGCGCCGTGCTGCTCACCGACCCCACCCTGGTGGCGCCGATGTTCACCGGGCTGTTCATGGACAAGATGGTGGGCTTCCTGAAGCTCTACTTCCCGGTGTTCCTGCTGGGCGCCATCTTCGGCAAGCTGATCGAGGTCTCGGGTTTCTCCAAGTCCATCGTCGCGGCCACGATCCGGCTGTTCGGGCCCGACCGGGCCATGCTTTCCATCGTGGCGGTGTGCGCGCTGCTCACCTACGGCGGCGTGTCGCTGTTCGTGGTGGTGTTCGCGGTGTACCCGTTCGCGGCCGAACTGTTCCGCCAGGCCGACATCCCCAAGCGCCTGATCCCGGGCACCATCGCGCTGGGCGCCTTCACCTTCACCATGGACGCGCTGCCGGGCACGCCGCAGATCCAGAACATCATCCCGGCCGGCTTCTTCGGCACCGACACCTGGGCGGCGCCGGTGCTGGGCACGCTGGGCGGCGTGTTCATCCTGGCCCTGGGCATGAGCTACCTCGAGTGGCGCCGCCGCGTGGCCCGCCGCGCCGGCGAGGGTTATGGCACCGAACTGAAGAACGAACCCGCGCCCTTCGCCGGCGACAAGCTGGCCAATCCCTGGGTGGCGCTGCTGCCGCTGCTGCTGGTGGGCGTGACCAACAAGGTCTACACGCTGCTGATCCCGCGCTTCTACGGCGACAGCCACTCCTTCGTGCCCTCGGTCATCGGCGACCCGGCCCCGGTGGTGCAGGAGGTCTCGAAGGTGGCGGCGATCTGGGCGGTGGAAGCCGCGCTGCTGACCGGCATCGTGGCGGTGCTGGTGCTGGCCTGGAAGGCCGTGAGCACGCACTTCGCGCAGAGCACCCAGCCGGCCATCGGCGGCGCGCTGCTGGCCTCGATGAACACCGCCTCGGAATACGGCTTCGGCGCCGTCATCGCCGCCCTGCCCGGCTTCCTGGTGGTGGCGAACGCGCTGGGCTCGATCCCGAACCCGCTGGTGAACGAAGCCATCACCGTCACCGCGCTGGCCGGCATCACCGGCTCGGCCTCGGGCGGCATGTCGATCGCGCTGGCGGCGATGGCCGACACCTTCATTGCGAACGCGAACGCCGCGGGCATCCCGATGGAAGTGCTGCACCGCGTGGCCTCGATGGCCAGCGGCGGCATGGACACCCTGCCCCACAACGGCGCGGTGATCACCCTGCTGGCCGTGACCGGCCTCACCCACCGCCAGGCCTACAAGGACATCTTCGCCATCACCCTCATCAAGACGATGGCGGTGTTCTTCATCATCGGCGTGTTCTACGCCACCGGCTGGGTCTAGGCCGGCGGCTGCGCCACGGGCAGCTTCCAGCCGCGGCGGATGGCGAACAGGCGCAGGCCGGTGCAGGCCGCGATGCCGGCAGCGATGACCCAGGCCACCGGCAGCGACAGCGCCGAACCCAGCACCACCACGCCGGCGCCCGCGAGCGCGGCGATGGCGTAGAGCTCGGCCTTGAGCACGGTGGGCACCTGCGCCACCAGCACGTCGCGGATCATGCCGCCGCCGACGCCGGTGAGCATGCCCAGCAGCATCGCCCCCACCGGTCCCAGCCCGAAGGCCTGCGCCTTGAGCGCGCCGGCCACGGCGAACACGCCCAGGCCGACCGCGTCGATGGACTGCACCGGGTTGCGCCAGCGTTCGATGGTGCCGGCGCGCCAGAACGTGAACAGGCCGGCCACGATAGAAATGGCCACGTAGCGCCAGTCCTGCAGCGCGGCCGGTGGCGTGGCGCCGATCAGGGCGTCGCGCATCACGCCGCCGCCGTTGGCGGCCACGAAGGACAGCACCAGCACGCCGAACAGGTCCAGCCGGTGGCGCACGCCCACCAGCGCGCCGCTGAGCGCGAACACGAAGGTGCCCACCAGGTCGAGCGTGACGAGGATCAGGTCCAAACGCGGCGGCCTTCAGTCGGGGACATGGATGCGTTCCTTCACGTGCTTGAGGTTGGCGACGATGGTGAAGGTCATCACCACCAGCAGCGCCCAGGAACTCCATTTTCCCACGTGCACCGCCGCCCAGGCGCCCACCTGGTTCGGGTAGCGCCAGAGCTGCAGGAAGGTACTGAGGTTTTCGGCCAGCCAGATGAAGAAGCCGATGAGCACGAAGGCCAGCAGCAGCGGCATGCGGCGGTCGCGGTCGAGCGGCCGGAACACCACGGTGGAACGCGCGTACAGGCCCAGCGCGCAAGCCGCCAGGTACCAGCGGTAGTCGCCGATGAAATGGTGGGTGAAGAAGTTCGCGTAGATGAGCGTGGCCACCAGCGCCGCCATCCAGTGCGGCGGGTGGTGCAGCACGCGCAGGTCGAACAGCCGCCAGGCCTGGATGATGTAGCTGCCCACCGCCGCGTACATGAAGCCGGCGAACAGCGGCACGCCCAGCACCTTGGTGTAGGCCGCGTCGGGATAGCTCCAGGAACCGATGGCCGGCGAGGTCTTGAACACCTCCAGCGCGAAGCCCACCGCGTGGAACAGCCCGATGGCCTTGAACTCGTCCCAGGTTTCCAGCTTAGTGGCCAGCATGCCGAACTGGATGGCCAGGGCGACCACCAGCAGCACGTCGTAACGCGGCAGCCCCAGCAGGCCCTCGCGTGGCACGGTGAACACCGCGGCGAAGAACAGCACCACGAACAGGCAGGCGCGCGCCTCCTTCACCCCGAAGTACAGGAACTCGCGCAGGAAGCGCGGCAGCCGCGCCGCCACCGGCAGCGGCCGCTGGCCCAGCAGGTGGGCGTCCACCGCCACCAGCGAGGCCAGCAGCGGGCGGATCACGGTTTCGGGATCCGGATCGTCTTGCTGATCATCAGCGACCCCGACAGCGCGAACAAAAGCACCAGCGGGTGCAGCTGCCAGCCGAGGTCAAGCCGGCCCAGCCAGAGATCGTCGCCGGTGCGGCCCTGCCAGGCCGCCAGCGCCAGCAGGCCCACCAGCACCACGGACGTGGGAATGGGCGTGCCTTCGAAGTACTTCACCTTGTCGCCGCCGGCGGCCAGCGCCTCGGCGGTGACGTTGAAGCGCGCCAGGCGGCTGACGCCGCAGCCGACGAAATACGACAGCACCAGCCAGTCCCAGCCGCCCTGCATGCCGCAGGCATAGGCCAGCGCCGCGGGTGCAAGGCCGAAGGAGATCACGTCGGACAGCGAATCCAGTTCGCGCCCCAGCAGCGAGGCGCCGTGGCGCTGCCGCGCCACCCAGCCGTCGAGCGCGTCGAACACGAAGGCCAGCGGCACCAGGGCCATGCCCCACATCAGGTCGCCCACGTGGCCGTCCTGCAGGAAGCGCATGGCCGCGAACACCGCCCCGGTGCCGCAGAAGGCGTTGGCCAGCGTGAACCAGTCGGCCAGGTGGAAGTCGCGGATCATGGAGAAGTGGCGCTTCATCCAGCCATCCTGCGATCAAGGCTCAGGGCGCGCAACCCTGGGTTGAACCGGGGCCACCGAGCGGTTGCACGGCATCGACCGAACTCCACGACGACACCGGAGGCCGCCAGTAGGGCGGATTCCCGTCCTGCCAGACGGCATCGACCTCCACCGCCGACAGCGAGCCCGAAGCGAACCGGCGCACCAGCGTGCCGACATCCGAACGGGTGCTCTCCGTCCATTCGCAGNNCTCGGCGGCCAGGAACATGGGAACGCCCTGTTCGTCGTACAGGAAGGCCGCGTGGTACTCGTACGTCTCCCAAAGCTGGACGCTGAAGCCGGTTCCGGCCCTCGCCGGATCGAACCAGGTCGAGCTGGCGTCCACCGGCGCGCCGGCCACGCGCGGACAGCCCCGCCCCAGCGATTGCAGCGGCTGGCTGCCGGCGATGCCGTCGATCGTGTAGGTCAGCGTGAACGCATCGGGGCCCACCGGCGTGAGCGTGGCTTCGCCGACCACAGTCAGGACCCGGGTGCTGCCGTCCCATGTCGCGCGGTACACCGGGCTGTGCCGGATGCCATTCGCAGCCGGAGCGGCGCCCTGCAGGTAATACCAGGTCGGACGACCATCGGCGAAATAGGTGTACCACAGGCCCGTCCACTGGTTGCCGGCGGGGTACAGGAACAGGCCGCTGCCCGGGCGGCCGGCATTGTAGTAGCTGCCGGGACGCACATCGGGGGCCTGGCCCTCGATCGTCGCGGTGAAGGAAAGCGAGGCGGGCCGCCCATCCTCGTTCATGGGAACGAGGTACCAACGGCCCGGTGCGAGCGCACCGCCACTGACTTCGAAGGAGGTCCCCGCGGCGGTCGCGCGGCCGCTGGCGACGGCCTGGTCGGCTGGCGGCGCGGTGTCGATGCTTGCGTCGGCCGCGTCGAGCGCGGCCGTTCGCCGGGCGAGGTAAAGGGGCGTGCCGCCCGGGGCGTCGCTGCGCGCCTGCACCCGCAGCGACTGCGCGCCCGCCGGGACGTCCACGACAATGCGTGGATGCGGCTCGACGGGCCCCAGGCGCAAGGTTTGCTCACGCCCGGGCAACAGCGGCAGCGGCGGCGCGTCGAAATCAGCCTGGCGCCCCACGACCACCGGGACATCCACCAGCACCTGGTCCTGCGGCGACGACAGCCGGGCCACGCCGACCCGTCGCTCTCCCGCGACCATGCCGGGGTCGTTCCAGCCGAAATGCACGTCTTCGAAAGCCCAGGTCGTCTCGCGCCCGGGCCCGGTCGCGGTCAGGCTCATGGCCGGATCGGAGACTGGCACGTCGGACACTTCCACCCGCGCGTCGATGGGGAACTCGATCGCGTTGTGGATCCGCAGGATCCAACTGCGCGGTACGTCGCCGGGCTCGATGCGCAGCAGGCAGAAGGAGCCGATGCGCTCGCAGGCTTCCTCGTCCTGCGTAAGCAGGCCGTTGCCGTCGATGTCCTCGCCGGCGAATACGCGCCCCCCGCGCGCGTTGTCCGCCTCGATGAGCACCAGTCGCTCCTGCGCCCCACCCGGAACCCGGGCCGGGACCGGGAACACGCGGGACGCCGAGCCAAGCTCGCTGTCCCAGGCATCTTCGGGCGAACGGTCCACCCCCACCGGAATGTCATGCACTGCGGGTGCAACCAGTGGCGTCGTCGACAGGCGGCGCCCTTCCAGCCCGCTGCCCGCGACCTCGCGATAGCCGGAATGGCCGGCGCCGTAGAAGGACGGCGGCAGGAACGGCAGCACGTTGACCGTGGCGCGGGCCTCGCGGCAGGTGCCGTCCAGGCACAGCCGGTAGCGGAATGGATACGGACCCATCATCCCCGGGTCGAGCCAGAACCGGCCGCGCCCGCTCCCCGAATACTGGAAGCGCCCGGCCGCCGGCGGCTCGAGCATCTCGAAGGTCATGCGATAAGCGTCGTACCAGGCACGGTCCACGTCGTCGTTGGCATCCAGCTCGATCGACTCGTAGGGAAAGTTGGCCTGGACCTCGGCATGGTCGTCCCCGAGGCGCCAATCGCCGATTTCGGGCACCTCGTCGTCGAGGATGGTCACCCTGGTGCCGTGACCGCTGCCCGAGGCGAAGGTCGCACCGACAAGGCCGGACGTCGTCACGTGGAAATACTGGTTTCCCTCGTCATGGGTGTCGCCAAGGACCTGGAGGGTAATCGAGGCCTGGGTCTGCCCGGCCGGAATGCTGACGCGACGGGTCGGGAAGTTGGCGAAATCGGCGTCCGGCACGGCATTCCAGGATTCCCATTCGACCCCGACATCGAAGCTGACGGCCGCAGTCGGCACACGATCGAGCACGAAGGTGAGCACCACCGCGCGACTGCCCGCGTCGCCCTCGGGGACTTCCAGGTCGGCAGGGGTGGACAGTTGCGGCAGCACCTGGGCGGCCACGCCTTGCGAAAGGCCGAGGATCAGGAAGCAGGCTGCGGTGGCCTGCGCGAAAGGACCTTGGAACATGTCAGGGCTCGCATCCTTGGGTCGAGCCGGGACCACCCAACGGTTGGACCCGGTCGATCACGTGGAACGTCTGGCTGCCCTCGTAGGGCCATGACAGCGTGTAATCGACGTCCAACTCGATTTCGGCGAGGGTGCCGCCGGCCAGCGTGCGCCGCAGCACGCCGACGGACTGGCGGCGCGGGGCCAGATGGTTGCAGTTGGTCTGGCAACTGCCGTTGAGCAGCTCCAGCGGCAGGTCGGCGACGTCGCCACCGAGGTCCGGCCGCTCGGCCGCAAGGAACAAAGGGCTGCCCTTTTCGTCATAAGTGAAGGCGGCGATGAACTGGTAGCCATCGGCCCAGGTCTGCACGCTGTAGCCGTTGCCGGAACGCGCCGGATCGAACCAGTGCGAACTGATGTCCAGCGGCTGGCCGTCCCGCGCGGGGCAACCGCGACCGAGCGGCTCCATGACCTGGCTGCCGGCGTCGCCGTCGATCATGTAGCTCATCAGGAAGCGGTCGTCGCCCAGGGGCGTCACCTGCATCACGCCAACGTCCAACAGCCGCGCCGAGGTGCCGTTCCATGCGCTGCGAAGGATCGACGACCGCCAGGAGCCGTCGCTGCCCGGCTTCGGCGCCTGCAGGTAGAACCAGGTCGGGCGCGCACGCGGGTCATAGGTGTACCAGAGGCCCGCCCTCTGGTCCCCGGCCGGATACAGCAGCAAGCCATGGCCAGGCCGCGACGGGTTGAAATAGCTGCCCGGCCGGATCGCCGGCATGGCGGCAGCCACGTCCACCCGAACCTCGACCCGCGCGGGCGCATCGGCGAGGTTGCGGACCAGTGCGTACCAACGCCCGACCCGGGGCGCCGCCACGGTGACGGTGCGCGCCTGCCCCGCCGGGACCTGCACGTAGGACGAATCGGGCTCGCCGCTGCCGTACTCCCATACCACGGACCTGTCGCGTTCCTCGTAGCCGAACCAGTAGGGCGCGAACGAGATGGGCGTGTCGCCACCCATCGTGATCGAAAGGGACTGGGCTCCCGGCGGCACGTCGAAGAACAGGCCGCGGTCTTCCCACCACTTCGCCGACGACGGGTACAGCGCAACCGGCGTGGTCTCGCCATGGGTCGGCAGCAACAGCATGCCGTCGCCGCCGTAAGCATCGATCCTGAAATCGCCTATCGGCCGGTCGCCGTCGCGGACTTCGACGAAGGCGGCCATGGGTCCGAACGCCAGGCCATCGGCCCAGGACACCGTGAGCTCGATGGCAGCATCGCGGCCGACCGTGACCGGCCCCGTCGCCCGCAGCCTGCTTTCCGGGTCGTCCATCCGGATCTCGAAAATGTTGACCGCCGACGCGTGCGCCGCGCCCTCGCGCGAATGCACCGCAACCCAGTAAGGCACCGGCTCGGCACCCACCTGGATCTTCGCAACGCAGCCTGGCACGACGACATCGACGCCGGACACGACGCAAACCTGCTCGTCCGCCGAAGGCTGGCCATCGCCATTCCGATCGAGGCCGACGCGGAACTCGATGGCCTCCTCACGCTGGTAGGCCGAGCGGACGTGGATGCGCCGCTCGATCGTTTCGCCGGGCGGCGAGGCAGGCAGGGTTCCGCTCGTCCATGCCACGCCATCGCGCGAATCCCAGGGCAGGTGCGGCGTCGGGTCGACCCCGGTCTGGAAGTCGACGCGGCGCGCATGCGCGAGCGTGCTGACCAGGTATCGGGCATCCGCGAGCGCGGGCAGCCGGGCAAGTTCGACGCGGAACCCCCCGGATCGGCGCCCGCCGGCCGTGACCGGCGACTCGAGCTGGCCGGACAGGAACACGGTGGCTTCGACGCACTCAAGCCCATCCGACTTGCAGAGGCGATAGCGGAAACGGTCTTCGCCGGCGAAGTCCGGTTCCGGCTCGTAGGCGAAATAATCAATGCCCGACCCGTAGTCCAACTGAGTCAGGGTGCCATGCGCCGGGGGCTGCAGGACCGTCGTCACGGTATCCTTCAGTACGTTCCAGGGGTCGTCGACGTCGTTCACGCCCGGGAAGATCGTGATGCCCTCGTTCACCTCGAACAACACGTGGTCGTCGGTTCCCGCAAGCGGCGGCTGGGGCGGCACGTCGTCGTCCATGATCAGGATGCCCACCGGGGTCTCGCCGCTGCCGGTGTCCACCGCCGTGCCGCCGCCCCGGAAGTTGTAGAACTTCATGAACAGCATTTCGCTCGACTCGACGATGGTGTCGCCCTTGATCACCAGCGGCGTGGAGCCAGCCTGCTGCCCCGCGGGCACCACCACCTCGGTGGGCGGGATCACCACGTAGTCGACCCCGGGCGTCGCGGAGGGCATCACCGTCTCGTCCGTGCGCACGGTGAACCGCACCTCGCTCGTGGGCGGGCGCGAGAACATCCATTCGATCTGCACGACGTGGTCCGCGTCGCCTTCCTGCGGCCGCGTGCTCTCGCCGAAGACGGAGAGATAGGGCTTGTCCTGCGCCTCGACGCCGGGCGAGGACACCAGGCAGGCGAGCGCCGCAAGCATCGATGCGACGGCAGCGAACGGGAATCGCATGGCCCGATGATGCCACGGCAGCCGCCGCCAAGGCCAAGCAACCACCGCTGAGAATTTCTCGCAGGGGCGCGCAAAGAAAAAGCGGGCCGAAGCCCGCTTTTTCATGTCACCCGGATGAAGCGAAGGCTCAGCCCTCGCCCTCCTCGATGGCCTTGATGGACAGGCGGATGCGGCCCTGCTTGTCCACTTCCAGCACCTTGACCTTCACCAGGTCGCCTTCCTTGAGCTTGTCGGACACCTTCTCGACGCGCTCGTTGGAGATCTGCGACACGTGCACCAGGCCGTCCTTGCCCGGGGCAATCGTGACGAACGCACCGAAGTCCATGATCTTGGCGACCTTGCCTTCGTAGATGCGGCCCGGCTCGACGTCCGAGGTGATCTGCTCGATGCGCGCCTTCGCGGCCTGGGCGGCGGCGGCGTTGACCGAGGCGATCACGATGGTGCCGTCGTCCTGGATGTCGATCTGGGTACCGGTTTCCTTGGTGATGCCCTGGATGGTGGCACCGCCCTTGCCGATCACTTCGCGGATCTTGTCCGGGTGGATCTTGATGGTCAGCAGGCGCGGCGCGTACTCGGACAGCTCCGAGCGCGGCGCGGTGATGGCCTTGGCCATCTCGCCGAGGATGTGCAGGCGGCCCTGCTTGGCCTGGGCCAGCGCGACCTTCATGATCTCCTCGGTGATGCCGTCGATCTTGATGTCCATCTGCAGCGCGGAGATGCCGTTCTCGGTACCCGCGACCTTGAAGTCCATGTCGCCCAGGTGGTCTTCGTCACCCAGGATGTCGGACAGCACGACGTAGTCGCTGCCTTCCTTGACCAGGCCCATGGCGATGCCCGCCACCGGGGCCTTCACCGGCACGCCGGCGTCCATCAGGGCCAGCGAGGAACCGCAGACCGAAGCCATCGAGGACGAACCGTTCGACTCGGTGATCTCGGAGACCACGCGGATGGTGTACGGGAACGACTCCATCGTCGGCATGATCGCCTGCACGCCGCGGCGCGCCAGGCGGCCGTGGCCAATTTCGCGGCGCTTCGGGCCCATCATGCGGCCGGCTTCGCCGACCGAGTACGGCGGGAAGTTGTAGTGGAACAAGAAGTGGTCCTTGGACTCGCCTTCCACGGCGTCGATGATCTGGCCATCGCGGGCGGTGCCCAGGGTGGCGACCACGATGGCCTGGGTCTCGCCGCGGGTGAACAGCGCCGAGCCGTGCACGCGCGGGAGCACGCCGGTCTTGACGGTGATCGGGCGGACGGTGTCGAGCGCGCGGCCGTCGATGCGGACCTTGGTCTTGAGGACCGAGTCACGCATGGTGCTGTACTCGAGCTCGCCGAACTCCTTGCCAAGGTCGGCCAGGTTCCAGCCATTGGCCTCGGCCTGCGGCTTCAGCGATTCCAGCACGTCCTTCTTGAGCGCCGAGATGGCGTCGCGACGGGCCAGCTTGTCCTTGATCTGGAACGCGGCGGCCAGCTTGTCGCCGATGGCGGCCTTGAGCGCGTCGATCGGGGCCTGCGCCTTCTCGGGCGCCTTCCAGTCCCAGGCCTTGACGCCGACTTCGGCGACCAGCTCGTTGATGGCGTTGATGACGGCCTGCATCTGCTTGTGGCCGAACATCACGGCGCCGAGCATGACGTCTTCGCTCAGCTCCTTGGCTTCGGACTCGACCATCAGCACGGCGTTGGCGGTACCGGCGACGACCAGTTCCAGGTCCGAGGTCTTGAGCTCGGTGGTGGACGGGTTGAGCAGGTACTGGCCGTTGGCGTAACCGACCTTGGCGGCGCCGATCGGGCCCGAGAACGGGATGCCCGACAGGGCCAGCGCGGCGGAGGCGCCGATCAGGGCCGGGATGTCACCCGGCACTTCCGGGTTGAGCGACATGACGGTGGCGATCACCTGCACTTCGTTGCGGAAGTGCTCGGGGAACAGCGGGCGGATCGGACGNNTCGACGGTGAGCGGGAAGAAGTCCATGCCTTCCTTCGCGTTCTTGTTGCCGACCGCCGTCACCAGCACGACGGTATCGTTCATCTTCACGATGACCGAGCCACTGGCCTGGCGGGCGACTTCGCCCGTTTCCAGGGTGACCTGGTGCTGACCGTACTGGAACGTCTTGGTTACTTTCGCCACGTTTATCGCTTCCTTTGTCTCTGGATTCATTCCCGGGGGGCACCCTGCCCCGCGGTTGGCGCATTCTGGGATTCCCAAAATGCACACGGCGCATTTCTGCGCCGTGTGGGTCTAGCGTTGCTTAGCGGCGCAGGCCCAAGCGCTCGATGAGCGTCTGGTAGCGCGCAGCGTCTTTCTTCTTCAGGTAGCCCAGCAGGCTGCGACGCTGGTTGACCATCTTGAGCAGGCCGCGGCGGGAGTGGTGGTCCTGCTTGTGGGCCTTGAAGTGGTCGGTCAGCTGGTCGATGCGGGCGGAGAGCAGCGCGATCTGAACCTCCGGGGAGCCGGTGTCGTTCGGCGTGCGCTTGAACTCTTCGATGATCTTGGCGGAATCGATGGACATGTTTTCTTCTCTATGGTGATGCGCAGCCCGCAGGAACGCCGCCAGTGGCGACGACGCACCGCATTGGCCCGCCGGTTGGGGAATACAACGGAAAATTGCCGCGAAAGTTTAACGGAGCGGGCCTTGCGGAACAAGGCTTTATGCGTGGGCGGCCCAGCGGAACAGGCGTTTCGGCCACACCTGGCCGTCTTCCCCGCGCCTTCCGAGGCCCAGGCTCCGGCCGTTCAGGTCCGTGAGGTTGAGCTCGGTCTCGGGCGGGCCTGCGACGGGCACGGGCTGGCCCTGGGCAATCCTGCGCGCCTGCGCCGGGTCCAGGGCCACCGCCGGGAAGTGCGCCAGGCCGGCCTCGACGGGCAGCAGCAGGGCGTCCAGCGCGGGCTCGCCGCCCTGCCCGGCCACGGCCTGCAGCTCGTCCAGCGTGAACATGCGCGGGGCCGTGAAGGGCTCGACCCAAGTGCGCCGCAGCATGGAAATGTGGCCGCCGCAGCCCAGGGCTTCGCCCAGGTCGCGGGCCAGGCTGCGGATGTAGGTGCCGGAGCCGCAGGTGACGGCCAGCCGCAGCCGGTCACCGTCGAGGGAGCGCAGCTCGATGGCCTCGATGTCCACCTCGCGCTCGGGCACCTCGATGGTTTCGCCGCGGCGGGCCTTGGCATACAGCGGCTCGCCGCCCTGCTTGAGCGCGGAATAGATCGGCGGGCGCTGGCGGATGCGGCCCAGGAACGGCGCCAGCGCCGCTTCCACCCGGGTCCGGTCCAGGGCCGGCACGGGGCGCTCGCGCAGCACCTGGCCGTCCGCATCGTCGGTGTCAGTGACCACGCCCAGCACCACCTCGGCCTCGTAGGCCTTGCGGCCGCCCAGCAGCAGGCCGGCGATCTTGGTGGCTTCGCCGAAACACAGGGGCAACAGGCCGGTGGCCAAAGGGTCGAGTGCGCCGGTGTGGCCGCCCTTCTCGGCGCGGTAGAGGTGGCGCACGCGTTGCAGGGCCTGGTTGGAACTCAGGCCGGCGGGCTTGTCGAGCAGCAGGATGCCGTCGAGCGGGCGGAAGACGGTGCGGCCCACGGGCGGGGCCTCAGTCTTCGGCGGGAGCGGGCGGGTTCTCGCGCAGCAGCTTTTCGATGCGCTCGCCCTTGTCCACCGAATCGTCGTAGTGGAAATGCAGCTCGGGCACGTGGCGCATGCGCACGGCCTGGCCGAGGCGGTAACGCAGCTCCGGCGCCAGTTCCTTAAGCGCCTTGACGGCCACCGGGCCCTGTTCGGCCAGCAGCGCGGTGACGAAGACCTTGGCGTGGGCCAGGTCGCGCGTCACCTCGACGTCGGACACGGAGACCGACGGCAGGNNACGATCTGGCCCAGGTCCCGGCGCAGCTGCGCCGAGACCCGGTCGGTGCGGTAGAAGCTCTTGGTCGCCATGGCGTCGCGCGCGCCTTACAGCGTGCGCTGGACCTCGATGCGTTCGAAGCACTCGATCTGGTCGCCCGGCTTGACGTCGTTGTACGCCTTGACCGCGATGCCGCACTCGGTGCCCGAGCGTACTTCCTCGACGTTGTCCTTGAA
Organism: Arenimonas sp.; assembly: GCA_003497545.1. Taxonomy (GTDB): domain Bacteria; phylum Pseudomonadota; class Gammaproteobacteria; order Xanthomonadales; family Xanthomonadaceae; genus Arenimonas. The sequence goes on from DNNT01000131.1 coordinate 12,738, forward strand.
GCGGCGCAGCGACTCGAGCTCGCCCTCGAAGATGACCACGCTGTCGCGCAGCACGCGGATCGGCTTGCTCTTCTTGACCGGGCCCTCGATGACGAGGGAACCGGCCACGGCGCCGAACTTGGAGCTGCGGAACACGTCGCGGACCTCGGCGATGCCGATGATTTCCTCGCGGATCTCCTTGCCGAGCAGGCCGGAAGCCACCTGCTTAACCTGGTCGATGACGTCGTAGATGATCGAGAAGTAGCGCAGGTCGAGGCCGTTGCTTTCGATCACCTTGCGGGCGCTGGCGTCGGCGCGGACGTTGAAGCCGATGATGACGGCCTTCGAGGTCGCGGCGAGCGTGGCGTCGGATTCGGTGATGCCGCCCACGCCCGAAGAGATCACGTTGACCTTGATCATGTCGTTCGAGAGCGCCACCAGCGACTGGCGCAGCGCCTCGACCGAGCCCTGCACGTCGGCCTTGACCAGCAGGTTCAGGGTGACCTGGCCGCTGTCCTGGCCCATCTGGGCCATGATGTCTTCCATGCGGCTGCCGGCGGCGGCGACCAGGCGCGACTCGCGCTTCTTGGCGTCGCGCTGCTGGGCCACGTCCTTGGCCAGGCGCTCGTCGGCAACGACCACGAAGTCATCGCCGGCGTCGGGCACGCCCGACAGGCCGAGCACCTGCACCGGGATCGACGGCTCGGCCGCGTCCACCTGCTTGCCGTTTTCGTCGAACAGCGCGCGCACGCGGCCGTAGTAGGTGCCGCACACCAGGTAGTCGCCCTTCTTCAGGGTGCCCTGCTGCACCAGCACCGTCGCGACCGGGCCGCGGCCCTTGTCGAGCGAGGCCTCGATGACCACGCCGGTGGCGCGGGCGTCGTAGACGGCCTGCAGTTCCATCACCTCGGCCTGCACCGAGATGGCGTCGAGCAGCGCGTCCACGCCCATGCCGGTCTTGGCCGACACCGGCACGAACTGCACGTCGCCGCCCCACTCTTCCGGCACCACTTCAAGCTTGACCAGGCCCTGCTTGACGTTGTCCGGGTTGGCCTCCGGCTTGTCCATCTTGTTCACGGCCACCAGCAGCGGCACCTTGGCGGCGCGCGCATGCTGCACGGCTTCGACCGTCTGCGGCATCACGCCGTCGTCGGCCGCGACCACCAGCACCACGATGTCGGTGAGCTTGGCGCCGCGGGCGCGCATGGCGGTGAACGCCGAGTGGCCCGGGGTGTCGAGGAAGCTGATGACGCCCTTGTCGGTTTCGACGTGGTAGGCGCCGATGTGCTGGGTGATGCCACCCGACTCGCCCGAGGCGACCTTGGTGCGGCGGATGTAGTCGAGCAGCGAGGTCTTGCCGTGGTCGACGTGGCCCATGATGGTGACCACCGGCGGACGCGGGCGCTTCTCGCCCTGCGTTTCCTCTACGTGCGCGACCAGCGCGGTCTCGGCGTCGTCCTCGGCGGTCTTGCTGGCCTTGTGGCCCAGTTCCTCGACCACCAGCACCGCGGTGTCGTGGTCGATCACCTGGTTGATGGTGGCCATCACGCCCATCTTGAACAGCGCGCGCACCACTTCGCCGCCCTTCATGGCCAGCTTCTGGGCCAGGTCGGCCACCGAGATGCTGTCGCCGATGAAGACTTCGCGCACGATCGGCGCGGTCGGGCGGGAGAAGCCGTGCTGGCCGCTGGCGGTGCGCGACGGCTCGGCCATGCGCATCTTGGGCTTCTTGCGGTTGCCGGCGGCGCCGCGGCGGGCGCGCTCGGAATCGGTCAGGTGCAGCTGGCCGGCGGCGAAGCGGCTCGCCTGGCCCTCGTCGCCTTCGTTGTCCACCATGGCGTGCGAACCACGCACGGCCTTGTGCTTGCCGGCGGGCTTGTTCGCGCCCGGGGCCGGGGCCTTGCTGGGGCCGGCGGGCATCGGCCGCGCCGGGGCCGCCGGCTTGGCGTGCACCTTGGCTTCGGCGCGCGCCTTGCGCGGCTCGTGGATGACGATGGCCCCCGGCGGCAGCGCCGGCACGGGCGGGGCCTTGGCCACCGGCGCCGCGACGGGCTCCTCGACGACCGCGGCCGCAGCGGCTTCGGCAGCGGCGCGGGCCGCTTCCTCGTTGCGGATGCGGGCTTCCTCGGCCTCGCGCTCCATGGCGCGCTTGCGGTCGGATTCGCTCAGCGCGGCCAGCTCGGCGTCGTTGCGGGCCTTGGATTCCTCGAGCTTGCGCAGCGCCTCGGCGCGCTCGTCGGACACCGGGGCGTCGACCTCGTCGCGCTTGACGTAGGTGCGCTTCTGGCGAACTTCGACGGTGACCGTGGCCTTGGTCTTGCCGGCGCTGACGGTCAGCTCCTCCTGCTTGCGACGCTGCAACGTGATCTTCTTAGGCGCGGCCGCTTCGGCCGGCTTGTCGTCCTTGCCGTGCGTGCGGCGAAGGAAACCGAGCAGCTTCATCTTCTCGGTGCTGCTGACCACCTGATCCGGCCCGCTGAAGGTCATGCCGGCGCCGGAAAGCTGCTCGAGCAGCTTCTCGACGGGCATACCCAGCACTTTGGCCAGCGAACCTACGGTGACTTCAGACATGTGGTGGTGATTCCTTGGTGTCCTGCGCGCCTGGCGCGCAATGGTGTAACTCGGGGCTTGCGGGTGTCGGCCGTGTTACTCGAACCAGTGCGCGCGGGCAGCCATGATCAGCTTCGCGGCGCGCTCCTCGTCCATGCCTTCGATGTCGGTGATCTCGTCGGTGGCGAGCTCGGCCAGGTCGTCGCGGGTGGCGACGCCGCGCGCGGCCAGGGCGTAGGCGGTGGCCTCGTCCATGCCGTCGAGCGACAGCAGGTCGCCTGCGGACGCTTCCACTTGCTCTTCGCCGACGATGGCTGCGGTCAGCAGGGCATTGCGGGCGCGGTTGCGCAGTTCGTTGACCAGGTCTTCGTCGAAGGCCTCGATCTCGAGCATTTCGTTGAGCGGCACGTAGGCGACTTCCTCCAGCGTGGAGAAGCCTTCGTCGACCAGGATCTGGGCGACTTCCTCATCCACATCGAGCTTCTCGATGAAGAGGGCGAGGGTCTTGCCGCTTTCGGTCGACTGTTTTTCTTCTGCCGCTTCGCGCGACATGATGTTGAGTTCCCAGCCGGTCAGCTCGGACGCCAGGCGCACGTTCTGACCGCCGCGGCCGATCGCCATCGCCAGCTGTTCCTCGTCGACCACCACGTCCATGCTGTGCTTGTCTTCATCGACCACGATGGAGCTGACCTCGGCCGGCGCCAGCNNTCGCCGGCGAGTTCGTTGGTCACCGAGGTGACGCGCGAACCGCGCAAGCCGATGCAGGTGCCGATCGGGTCGATGCGCGGGTCGTGCGAGACCACGGCGATCTTGGCGCGCAGGCCGGGGTCGCGGGCGGCTGCCTTGATCTCGAGCAGGCCTTCCTCGATTTCCGGCACTTCCAGCTCGAACAGCTTCATGATGAATTCGGGCGCGGTGCGCGACAGCACCACCTGCGGGCCGCGGGCGCCGCGGTCGATGCGCAGCAGATAGGCACGCACGCGGTCGCCGACGCGCAGGTTTTCGCGCGGGATCATCTGGTCGCGGTGCAGGAAGCCTTCGACGCGGCCGGATTCGATGATCGCGTTGCCGCGGTCGATGCGCTTGACCACGCCGTTGACGAGATGCTCCTTGCGGGCGAGGAAGTCCTGGATGATCTGTTCGCGCTCGGCATCGCGGATCTTCTGCAGGATGACCTGTTTGGCAGCCTGCGCGCCGATACGGCCGAATTCGACGTTTTCC
>DNNT01000066.1 GCA_003497545.1 Arenimonas sp.
GACATGAGCGAGTTCATGGAGAAGCACTCCGTGGCCCGGCTCATCGGCGCGCCCCCGGGGTACGTGGGTTATGAAGAAGGCGGTTACCTCACCGAAGCGGTGCGGCGCCGGCCCTACAGCGTGCTGCTGCTCGACGAGGTCGAGAAGGCGCACCCGGACGTGTTCAACGTGCTGCTGCAGGTGCTCGACGACGGCCGCCTCACCGACGGCCAGGGCCGCACGGTGGACTTCCGCAACACCGTGATCGTGATGACCTCGAACCTGGGCAGCCAGCACATCCAGGAGCTCAGCGGCGAGGGCGACGCAGCCTACGTGCAGATGAAGGCGGCGGTGATGGGCGTGGTGCAGTCGCACTTCCGCCCGGAGTTCATCAACCGCCTCGACGAGATCGTGGTGTTCCACCCGCTGGGCCGAGACCAGATCCAGGCCATAGCCCGCATCCAGACCGCCTACCTGTCGAAGCGGCTGGCCGAGCGGCAGATCAAGCTCGAGATCAGCGACGAGGCGCTGGCGCTGCTGGGCAACGTCGGCTTCGACCCGGTCTACGGCGCCCGCCCGCTCAAGCGCGCGATCCAGCAGCAGCTGGAGAACCCGCTGGCGCAGAAGATCCTGGCCGGCGAGTTCGGCCAGGGCGACACCGTGCGCATCGGCGCCGAAGCCGGCACCCTCACCTTCACCAAGCCCTGAAAAGAACGGGGTCAGGTTCACTTCCGAAAATCGAAAATGGGGTCAGAGAACATNNATGTTCTCTGACCCCATTTTCATCGGTGGGTTGGCAGGGTGGTGGAGATGGCCCTGCAACTTGTCTGGTTCAAGCGTGACCTGAGGACCTTCGACCACGCGCCGCTGGTGGAAGCGGCGGCGCGCGGGCCGGTGTTGCCGCTGTACGTGGCCGAGCCGGCGTATTGGGCCTTGCCCGATACCAGTGGGCGGCAGTGGGAGGCGACCGCCGATGGCCTGCGCGAGCTGCGCGAGGATCTGGCGCGCCTGGGCCAGCCGCTGGTCGTGCGCCAAGGCGACGTGGTCGGCGTACTCGAAGTGCTGCGCATGAGCCACGGCATCGCCGCCCTGTGGTCGCACGAGGAAACCGGCAACGGCTGGACCTACGACCGCGACCGCCGCGTGGCCGCGTGGGCCCGCAGCCACGGCATCCCCTGGCACGAAACGCCCAGCGGCGGCGTCGTCCGGCGCCTGCGCAGCCGCAACCGCTGGGCCTCGCAGTGGGAAGCACGAATGGCGCCTGCCCCCCTGCCCGAACCCGCGCTGGCGCCGGTGTCGGGCATCGAGCCCGGCCCGATGCCCACGGCCGAAGACCTCGGCCTGGCCCCCGACCCTTGCCCGGGCCGCCAGCGCGGCGGCCGCCGCCGCGGCGAACGCGCGCTGCAGACCTTCCTCGCCGGCCGCGGCGCCGGCTACCTGCGCGGCATGAGCAGCCCGCTCTCGGCCGAAACCCGCTGCTCGCGATTCTCGCTGGCGCTGGCCACCGGCACGCTGTCGCTGCGCGAAGTGGTGCACGCCGTGCGCGCCTCGCGCGAAGCCGGCGGCCCGGTGCCGGCGCGCGACCTGGCCTCGCTGGAAAAGCGCCTGCACTGGCACTGCCACTTCATCCAGAAGCTCGAGAGCGAACCGGAGATCGAATGCCGCAACGTGCACCGCGGCTTCGACGGCCTGCGCGAGGGCGACTTCAATCGCGAATGGTTCGAGGCCTGGCGCCGCGCCGAAACCGGCTGGCCCTTCGTCGACGCCTGCCTGCGTTCGCTGCAGCAGACGGGCTGGATCAACTTCCGCATGCGCGCCATGCTGGTTTCCATCGCCAGCTACCACCTCTGGCTGCACTGGCCGGAACCGGCGCGCCAGCTCGCGGCCTGGTTCACCGACTACGAGCCGGGCATCCACTACCCGCAGGTGCAGATGCAGGCGGGCGTCACCGGCATCAACATCCCGCGCATGTACAACCCGGTGAAGCAGAGCCAGGACCAGGACCCGCGCGGCGAGTTCATCCGCCGCTGGCTGCCGGAACTGGCCGGCGTACCCGACGACTGGATCCACACGCCGTGGCTCATGGGCACGGCGCAGCAGCGCGCCGCCAGCCTGCGCCTGGGTGAAACCTATCCGCTGCCGGTGCGCGACCACGAACAGGCGGCCCGCGAAGCCCGCGCCAAACTCACCGCTTGGAAGCGCGCTTACGTGGAGCGCGAGGAAAGCCGCCGTGTCTTCGAAAAACACGGCAGCCGCGCCCGCCAGCCCCGCCANNTGTTCTCTGACCCCATTTTTTCTCAGGCGGGGCGGGGTTTGCGGAAGGGCGGGGCGGACATCGCCATTTCCGCCATGCTGTGGGCCAGCTCCTTTTCCGCCAGCACCGCGCCGTCGGCGCCGTGGGCCAGCAGGTGCCTCACTTCGGCCTCGCTGTGGGCGCGGGCCAGCAGCACCAGCGACGGATTGGCGGCGCGCAGGCGGGCGATGACCTCGCCCGCCTCCAGTGGCTGCGGCACGGCCAGCACGCCGATGGCGGCGCCGGCCGGGGAGGTTTCCTCTAGCACGTGGGGCGCGGCTGCGTGGCCCTTCACCGTCGGGAAGCCGGCGGCGCGCGCTTCGTCCACGCGGTCGGCGTCGTCGTCCACCACCAGCACCGGCACGCCGCGGTCGCGCAGGAGCCGGGCCAGTTCGCGGCCCACGCGGCCGTAACCCACCAGGATGGCGTGGCCCTCGGTGGGCCGCGGCGGGCCGGGTGCCGGCTCGGGCCCGGCCACCACGGCCTCTGCGCCGCGGGCGTTGCGCCGCGCCTGCCAGGCGTCGAGCAGCGCGAAGATAAGCGGGTTGGCGATGATCGACAGCAGCGCGCCGGCCAGCACCAGGTCACGGCCCGACTCCGGCAGGATCGCCAGCGACACGCCCAGCCCCGCGAGGATGAAGGAAAACTCGCCGATCTGCGCCAGGCTGGCTGAAATCGTCAGCGCCGTATCGTTCGGGTGCCCGAATGCCCGCACGATCACATAGGCCGCCAGCGACTTGCCCACGGTGATGATCAGGAAGGTCGCCAGCACCGCGACCGGCTGCTGCACCAGGATCATCGGGTCGAACAGCATGCCCACCGACACGAAGAACAGCACCGCGAACGCGTCGCGCAGCGGCAGCGAATCGGACGCGGCCTTGTGGCTCAGGTCGCCGTTGAGCAGCATGCCGGCGAAGAANNCCGAACGCCACGCCCAGCGCGATCGCCAGCACCGACAGCGTGAACAGTTCGCGCGAACCCAGCCCCGCCACCTTTTCCAGCACCCACGGGATGGCGCGCTTGCCGACCAGCATCATCAGCGCGACGAAGGCGCTGACCTTCAGCAGCGTCCAGCCCAGCGAGCCCAGCACCGAGCCCGTGCCGGCCCGGGCGCCGGCCTCGCCGCCGCCCATCGACTCCGCCAGCGCCGGCAGCAGCACCAGCGCCACCA
>DNNT01000065.1 GCA_003497545.1 Arenimonas sp.
AAGGACCTGGAGCTGCGCGGCCCGGGCGAGCTGCTGGGCACGCGCCAGACCGGCCTGGCCAGCTTCCGCGTTGCCGACCTGGCGCGCGACGCCGACCTGCTGCCCGAAGTGCACCGCGCCGCCGACGCGCTGCTGGCCGAGGCGCCGGCACTGGCCGAACGCGTCGTAGCGCGCTGGGTGGGTGGCGCGGCCCGCTTCGCCGGCGCCTGAGCGCGCCGCCGCGCGATTCGGCCATAATCGGTCGATGGACGAACGCATTCCGCTGTTGATCGACACCGACCCGGGCGNNACCCGCCACGAGCTCCTGGGCCTGACCATCGCCGCCGGCAACGTCGGCCTGCGCCACACCGTGGCCAACGCGCTCAAGCTCTGCGAGGTCGCGGGCGTGGACGTGCCGGTGTACGCCGGCTGCCCGGTGCCGCTGGTGCACCCGGCCGAAGATGCCGCCTACGTGCACGGCAACGATGGTTTCGGCGACACCGGCTACGAACCCGCCGCGGCCCGCGCCGAAGAAGAACACGCTGCGCTGGCGATCATCCGCATCGCCCGCGAGCAGGCCGGCAAGCTGCTGCTGGTCACCCTGGGGCCGCTGACCAACCTGGCCCTGGCCCTGCGCCTGGATCCCGACCTGCCGTCGCGCGTGGGCCGGCTGGTGGTCATGGGCGGCGCGGTCACGGGGCAGGGCAACACCTCGATCCCGGCCGAGTTCAACATCGCCTTCGACCCGGAGGCGGCCGACGTGGTGTTCCGCGCCTTCCCGCAGGCGGAGGTGGTGGACTGGGAGGCGGTGCTCCGGCACGGCTTCCTGCACCACGATTTCGACCGCTGGCTGCACGCGGGAGATGGGCGCGGCCAGTTCTACGAGGCCATTTCGCGCTACACCCGCGACTGGTCCAAGGGCCGGCGCGGCGCGCATTTCCACAGCGCCGACGCCCTGGCCATGGCCGCGGCCCTGCAGCCCGACGGAATCCTGCGGGCCGAGGAGCGCTACCTGGCGGTGGAACTGGNNCCGGGCGGCCCGAAAACGCCAGGATCGTGCTCGAATACGACCAGGCCCGGTTCGAGGCCCAGATCCGCGCCGCCCTGGGGGCGTAGCGGGCAGGGTGGGGGCGGGCTTGCGGCAGCCGGCGGTTCCGGCCTATAATTCCGGTCTTTCCCACGAATCCACGGCGGAACTCCAGCCATGAAGGCCGACATCCATCCGAACTACAAGGCAGTCGTCTTCCAGGACCTGTCCTCCGACTTCGCGTTCCTCACCCGTTCGACCCTTTCCAGCAAGGAAACGGTCAAGTGGGAAGACGGCAACGAATACCCGCTGATCAAGATCGACATCAGCTCGGCGTCGCACCCGTTCTACACCGGCAAGCAGAAGGTGATGGACACCGGCGGCCGCGTCGACCGCTTCCGCAAGCGCTACGCCAAGTAAGCGCCGGCCCGGCTCGTCCGGGCACGCGGTTCGCAAGAAAGGCCACCCCCTGGGGTGGCCTTTTGCGTTGCGGGAACCGTACCAAAGTCCACGCTTTCGTCACTGACTTCGCGGCGGGGCCTATGCGATACTTCCGCGAATGGTGCCCGCCCCCGGCGCGGCATCTTCCGTTTCGCGTTGCGTGCGTCGCGCCAAGACCTTCCCGGATGCGGCCCGCACATCCCTGAAAGGAGTCAGCCCGTGTCCGACAACAAGAGCGTCGTGCTCAACGCCGCCGGCAAGAACGTCGAGCTTCCCGTCCACCAGGGCACGCTCGGCGCCCCCTGCGTCGACATCACCCGCCTGCCCAAGGAAACGGGCCTGTTCACCTACGACCCCGGCTTCGTGGCGACCGCCAGCTGCCGCAGCGCGGTGACCTACATCGACGGCGACGAGGGCGTGCTGCTGTACCGCGGCTACCCGATTGAACAGCTCGCCAAGCACTCGAACTTCCTCGAAGTCAGCTACCTGCTGATGAACGGCGAACTGCCCAACACCGCGCAGTTCGACAAGTTCGAGCATGAAGTCACGCACCACACGATGATGCACGAAGCCTTCAAGGGCTTCCTGGGCGGCTTCCGCCACGACGCGCACCCGATGGCCATGCTCTGCGGCATGATCGGTTCGCTGGCCGCGTTCTACCACGACGACCTCGACCTCGAGGACCCGGAACAGCGCCGCATGGCCGCCATCCGCCTGCTGGCGAAGGTGCCCACCATCGCCGCGGCCTGCTACCGCTACTCCATCGGCTGGCCGGTGCGTTACCCGCGCAACAACCTCGAGTACGTCGAGCGCTTCCTGCACATGATGTTCGAGGTGCCGAGCGAGCCGCTGCAGCTCAAGCCGGTCGCGGCCAAGGCGCTCGACCTGCTGTTCATCCTGCACGCCGACCACGAGCAGAACGCCTCCACCTCCACGGTCCGCCTGGTGGGTTCCACCGGTGCCAACCCCTACGCCTGCGTCGCCGCCGGCGTGGCCGCGCTCTGGGGCCCGGCGCACGGCGGTGCGAACGAGGCCGTGCTCAAGATGCTGGCCGAGATCGGCCGCCCGGAAGATGTCTCCAAGGCCGTCGACCGCGCCAAGGACAAGAACTCGGGCTTCCGCCTGATGGGCTTCGGCCACCGCATCTACAAGAACATGGATCCGCGCGCGAGCATCATCCGCCAGACCTGCTACGAGGTGCTGGACGAGCTCGACCTGCGCGACGATCCGCAGTTCAAGATCGCGCTCGAGCTCGAGCGCATCGCGCTGGAGGACGAGTACTTCATCGAGAAGAAGCTCTACCCCAACGTCGACTTCTACTCCGGCATCGTGCAACGCGCCATCGGCATTCCGGTGAA
>DNNT01000173.1 GCA_003497545.1 Arenimonas sp.
CCTGCCGATCGGCGACTGGGTGCTGCGCGAAGCCTGCCGGCAGATGCGGGCGTGGCAGGAACAGGGACTGTCGGCGGGCACCATGGCGGTCAACCTGTCGACACGGCAGTTCAGGCAAAAGGACCTGGCCGAGCAAATCAGCACCGCGCTGCGCGACAGCGGGCTGCCGCCGGGCGACCTCGAACTGGAAATCACCGAGTCGTCGATCATGGACAACCTGGCGTCGGCCGCGACCGTTCTGGCCGAGCTGGAGCAGCGCGGCATCCGCATTGCGGTGGACGACTTCGGCACCGGCTATTCGTCGCTGAGCTACCTGAAGACCTTCCCCATCCACTGTTTGAAGATCGACCGTTCCTTCATCCGCGACATTCAGGGCGACGAGAACGACGCCGTCATCGTGCGGACCATCATCGCGCTGGCCGGCAGCCTCGGTCTGACGGTCGTCGCCGAAGGCGTCGAGACCGACGCGCAACTGGCGTACCTGCGCGCCAACCATTGCGATCAGGCCCAGGGCTACCTGTTCAGCCGCCCGCTGCCGCCGGGCGAATGCCTAAGGCTGATGCAAGCCGGGCCGCGCCAGATGGCAGCGGCGTAGGGTCCTGTTCCCCAAATGAAAAAGCCGGGCGATGCCCGGCTTTTCTGTTTCAGCGTCGGATCAGGCTCCACCCATAACGGGCAGGCCGGAGTTGCAATGACGCTGTCGCGTGAACAATCCCGTTCACGCGGCCTTTTCGTGGTGGTAGCCGGTCACGGTGTCGACTTCGCTCTTGGAGCCGAGGATCACCGGCACGCGCTGGTGCAGCCCTTCGGGCGCGAGGTCGAGGATGCGCGAATAGCCGGTGGTGGCGGCGCCGCCGGCCTGCTCGACGATGAAGGCCATCGGGTTGGCTTCGTACATCAGGCGCAGCTTGCCGCCCTTGTCGCGGCACTTGCTGTCGAGCGGGTAGCTGAAGATGCCGCCGCGGGTGATGATGCGGTGCACGTCGGCCACCATCGAAGCCACCCAGCGCATGTTGAAGTCCTTGCCGCGCGGGCCCTCCTTGCCCTTGAGCAGGTCGCCCACGTAGCGCTGCATGGGTTCTTCCCAGAAGCGCTGGTTGGACATGTTCACGGCGAACTCCTTGGTGTCCGCCGGGATCTGCACGCCGCGGCCGGTGAGCATGAAGCTGCCGACTTCGCGGTCCAGCGTGAACACGTGGGTGCCGTGGCCCACGGTGAGCACCAGCATGGTGCTCGGGCCGTAGGTGGTGTAGCCGGCGCACACCTGCGTGTTGCCGGGCTGCAGGTAGTGTTCGTCGCCCGGCGAGGTCACGCCGTCGGGGCAGCGCAGCACCGAGAAGATGGTGCCGACCGAGATGTTCACGTCGATGTTCGAGCTGCCGTCGAGCGGATCGAACAGCAGCAGGTAGTTGCCGCGCTGGAAGGCGTCGGGGATGGGCTGGCTGTGGTCCATTTCCTCCGAGGCCAGGCCGGCCAGGTGGCCGCCCCAGGCGTTGGCCTCGAGCAGGATGTCGTTGCTCAGCACGTCGAGCTTCTTCTGCGCTTCGCCCTGGATGTTGCCGGTGCCGGCTTCGCCCAGCACGCCGCCCAGCGCGCCCTTGCCGATGGCGATGGAGATGGACTTGCAGGCGCGCGCGACGACTTCGATCAGCAGGCGCAGGTCTGCGTTGATGCGGCCGGCGTGCTGTTCCTCGATGAGGTAGCGCGTGAGGGAAATCGGCTTCATGGCACTCCAGCGGGCGGCGGCGGACCCGTGCATTGTCCGGCCTCGCGCCGGGCTTGCAAGCGCGGGGGGCCTTGGCGGCACAATCAGGCCATGCTTCCCGCTGGCCAAGAGGCGTTGCCGCTGCTGCCCCTGGGCACCGCCCTGGGCGTCGGCCTGCTGGTGGGCGCCGTGCGCGAACGCCGCCACCCCGAGCGTCCGACCGCCGCCGGCCTGCGCACGCACGCGCTGGCGGCCCTGTCCGGCACGGTGGCGCTGTGGCTGGACCCGGTGGCGTTCGCGGTGGTGTTGGCCCTGTGCGGCCTGTTCGCCGGCATGAGCTACCGGCAAAGCCGCGCCGAAGACCCGGGCCTGACCGGCGAAATCACCCTGGTGCTCACCTGCCTGCTGGGCGGCCTGTCCGTGATGGTGCCGGCCCTGGCCGGTGGCCTGGGCGTGGTGGTGGCGGTGCTGGTGTACGCCAAGGATCCCCTGCACCGGCTGGCGCGGGAGCGGGTGAGCGAAAGCGAGGTGCGCGACGGCCTGGTGCTGCTGGCCTCGGCCCTGGTCATCCTGCCGCTGGTGCCCGACCACGTGATCGGGCCTTTCGACGTCTTCAACCCGGCCACGCTGTGGAAGCTGGTGGTGCTGATGATGGCCATCAGCGCCGCCGGCCACGTGGCCCTGCGCATGGTCGGCAACCGCTGGGGCCTGGCGGTGGCGGGCTTCTTCGCCGGATTCGTGTCCTCGACGGCGGCGGTGGCGGGGTTCGGCCAGCGCGTGCGGGAAACGCCCGAGCTGCGTTCGCCGGCGGTGAGCGCGGCATTGCTGGCCAACCTGGCCTCGATCAGCCTGTTCGTGCCGGTGCTGCTGGCGGTATCGCCGGGCCTGCTGGTGGAGGTGTGGGTGGAACTGGTGGCGGCCTGCGGCGTGCTGCTGGCCGGCGGCCTGCTGGGCTTGCGCCGCGACGGCGATGGCGTGCCGCCGCCCACGTCCCAGAGCCGCATGTTCCGCTTCCGGCATGCACTGGCCTTCGCGGTGATCATCACCGTGGTGCTGTTCGCCTCGGCCGCGCTCAACGCCTGGCTGGGCCCGCGCGGCGCGATGGTGGCGGCGACGCTGGCGGCGCTGGCGGAACTGCACGCGGCGGCGGCCACGGTCGGCAAGCTATGGCTCACCGGCGCCTTCGACGCCGAACACGCGCGCTGGGGCATCGTCGGCCTGCTGGCCGCCAGCTCGCTGGCCAAGGCGGCCATCGCCTTCTTCAGCGGCGGCGCGGCCTATGGCATCCGCGTGGCCATCGGCCTGTCCCTGATGGTCACCGCCGCCGCCACCGTCGTCCTCCTCGGCGCCTGAACCGTGTGAACCAGGTTGATTTTATTGAACCAGGTTCATCGCAATGAACCTGGTTCAATAAAATCAACCTGGTTCAAATGATGCGAAGGGTGATCGCCTTGAGGACGGCGCGGGTGCGGTCGCGGGTGCCGAGTTTGTCGAGGATGTCGGAGACGTAGTTCTTCACCGTGCCTTCCGAAAGGAACACGGCGCGGGCGATTTCCTTGTTCGAATAACCGCCGGCGATCAGGCGAAGGATCGCCACCTCGCGCTCGTTGAAGGTGTCCGTCGGCTCGGCCTGGTCGCGGTAGGCGTAACGCGCGCGCACCGGGTCGGTGGGCACCGGCGCCAGCAGGGTTTCGCCGCGCGCCACCCGTTCGATCGCCTCCACCAGGTCCTCGGGCGAGGCGTCTTTGAGCAGGAAACCCTGGGCGCCGGCCTCGGCCGCGCGCAGCGGCAGGTCTTCGTCGTCGAAGGTGGTCAACAGCACCACCGGCGTGGCGTCGCCGCGGGCGCGCAGGGCGCGCACCAGGCCGAAGCCGTCCAGGCCCGGCATGCGGATGTCGGACA
>DNNT01000196.1 GCA_003497545.1 Arenimonas sp.
GGCTTCAGCCGCGAAGCTCTTCGCGAAAGGCTTCGCGGCTGAAGCCGCTCCTACAAAAGCAAAGCATTGCCAATGGCCAACCGGCCGGCTCAGTAGTACAGCGTCACCAGGTGCTTCGCTTCGGCGAAGAACAGCCAGCGCTCCACCAGCGCGCCCAGCAGGGCGGCCAGCACCGCCAGCGCCAGCGCCGGCGTCGCCGCGGCCGGCACGGCCCAGGCCAGCAGGCAGGCCAGCACCGGCACCAGTGCGAACAGCGCCAGCGCCATCATCCGCAGCTTGCGCGAATGTTTGCGCGCAAGCACGAAACCCATTTCGGTGGTGAGGTAGTTCGCCTCGGTGTGCGGTCGCTCGAACACGGTGGCCACGCGGTCTGCCGGCAGCCCCAGCGCCGACGCGCGCGACACCGGCAGCGGCGCGCGGTCGATGCCGCGCCAGTACGCGAGCTTCATCACCGCCAGCAGCAGCGCCAGCCCACCCGCGACCACCAGCAGCGGCGTGATCGCCAGCCCGCCCGACAGCCGCTGTCCCAGCAGCATCAGCAGCAGCCCGGTCAGCAGCGCGAACGCCAGGTACACCGGCAGCACCAGCGGATGCCGCCAGGCGGGCACGGGCTTGAGCGAGGCGTAGATCATGGCCGTGCAAGCCACCGTGGCCAGCGCCAGCAGCGCCGCCGCCAGGATCACCCAACGCGCGCCGTCGCCCAGGCCCGCGCCGGTGCTTTCACCGCGCAGCGGCGCCGACAGCCACCAGGCCAGCAGCCCCACCGGCAGGTACACCCCCACCGCCAGCACGCCCTCGCGCGACAGCCAGGAGCTGCGCCACTGCGACAGCGCCCGCCAGGCCCGCTGCGGCTGGCCCAGGTGGCCGAGCGAACTCAGCAGGCCGGCGGTGAACAGCGTCGTGGCCGTGCCGATGAGACCCAGGAACAGCAGCGGCGCCACGCCCAGCAGCGCGCCGCCGCGGTCGAAGCCCAGCAGCAGCATGGTCCAGGCCAGCAGGCCGTAGCCGGCGCCCGACAGGGTGGTGAAAAACAGGACGGAAAAGGCCGGATGCATGTCAGCGGCTCAGGGCGCGGTCGAGCCAGCGCAGCAGCGGGTTGAGTTGCGAGGCGTCCAGCGTTTCCGCCGGCGCGGTGGCCGTGGCCTCGTCGGCCGGCCCGGCGCGGCGCGGGCGCGGCGGCAGGTAGCGGTTCACCGGCGCGTAGCCGAGCTCGGGCATCAGCGGCAGACCACCGCGTTCGGCCACCAGCTGCGACACGGCCGACGCCGGGTCGCCCAGGTCGCCGAAATGCCGCGCCTTCGTGGGGCAGGCCTGCACGCAGGCGGGCTGGCGCGAGGCCTCGGGAATGGTTTCGTTGTAGATGCGGTCCACGCACAGCGTGCATTTTTTCATCACGCCCTCGACCGGGCTGTACTCACGCGCGCCGTAGGGGCAGGCCCAGCTGCACAGCTTGCAACCGATGCACTTGTCCTCGTCCACCAGCACGATGCCGTCTTCGGCGCGCTTGTAGCTGGCGCCGGTGGGGCAGACGGTGACGCAGGCCGGCGTTTCGCAGTGCAGGCAGCTGCGCGGGAAGTGCAGGGTGCTGGCCGGCTGCGTGGCAGTGGCCGCCACTTCGTAGGAATGCACGCGGTTGAACCACACGCCGCTCGGATCCTTGGCGTAGGGCCGCTCGTCGGTGAGCGGGCCGGCGATGCCGCCCGCATTCCATTCCTTGCACGACACCGCGCAGGCATGGCAGCCCACGCAGGTGTCGAGGTCGATCACCAGCCCCAGTTTCCGGGCCGTCGGCTTGGGAAGGTCGGTCATGTCAGAAGGGGAAGTACTTCGGGATCAGCCACACGGCCAGGACCCAGAACAGCAGGTTGAGCGGGATGCCCATCTTCATGAAGTCGGTGAACCGGTAGTTGCCGGCGTTGTAGACCATGGTGTTGGTCTGGTAACCCACGGGCGTGGCGAAGCTGGTGGAAGCGGCGAACAGCACCGCCACCAGGAAGGGCGTGGGGCTGACGCCCAGCGAAACCGCCGTGGAATAGGCGATGGGCGTGATGAGCACCGCGGCCGNNGGGCCGAAGCCGCCCACCCAGCCCACGGAAAAATCCGCGATGCCCTGTGCCAGCCCCGACTTCTGCATGGCGATGCCCAGCGGCAGCACGCCGGCCAGCAGCACGATGACGCGCCAGTCCACGGCCTGGTAGGCCTGGTCGTTGCCGATGCAGCGCGTGGCCACCAGGGCGATGCCGCCGAGGATGGAAGAGGCCACGATGGGCAGCCAGCCCAGCGCCGCCGCGGCGATCGCCGCGGCCATGATGGCGATCGCCAGCAGCGCCTTGCTGCGCGGCTTTTCCGCCTCGCCGCGCTCGTTGAGCACGACCAGGTTGTTGTTGGTGCGCAGCACGTCGAGTTCGGCGCGCGGGCACATCAGCAGCAGCACGTCGCCGACGTTCAGGCTCACGTCCTTGATCTTCTCGCGCAGCACTTCGCCGCGCCGGTGCAGCGCCAGCACGGTGGCGTTGTAGGCCCACTGGAAGTCCAGCTCGGCCAGGCTGCGGCCGACCAGGCGCGCACCGGGCGCCACCATGGCTTCCACCAGCACCTGCGCCTGTTCGCCGTCTTCGCCGGTGAACTGGCTGTCCTGCAGCTTGAATTCGGGCTCGAGCTCGAGCCGGGCCTCGTCCTTGAGTGCCTTGAGTTGCTCCCAGTTGCCGCGGACCAGCAGCACGTCGCCCTCGCGCAGCTCCTCGGCGCGCGGCGACCAGTGCTTCTGATCGCCGCGCATCAGCTCGAGCACGTAGACCGAACGTTTCTCGGCCAGCTGCGCCTGCGCCACCGACTTGCCGATCAGCGGCGAGCCCGGCATCACGCGCAGCTCGGTGATGTATTTGCCCAGCTCGTAGGCTTCGGTCAGCGGCGCCGGCGGGTGGTGCGGCAGCAGCCAGCGGCGCATCAGCAGCAAGTAGACGAAGCCCACGCCCATGGTGATCAGGCCCACCGGCGCGAAATCGAACAGGCCGAAACCGGGGTGGCCCAGGTCCTTGGCCAGCGAATTCACCAGCAGGTTGGTCGAGGTGCCGATCAGCGTGCACACGCCGCCCATCTGCGCAGCGTAGGACAGCGGGATCAGCACCTGCGAGGGCGAACTGCGGTTCGCCGCCGTGGCCGCCAGCACCAGCGGCAGGAACACCGCCACCGCCGCCGTGTTGTTCACGAAGGCCGAGATCGGGCCCACCACGAACATGATCAGCAGCATGAACAGCCACGGCCGCTTCACCCGCCCGAACAGCCGCCCCACCGACAGCAGCGCGCCGGTGTGCGCCAGGCCGGCGCTGAGTACGAACATGGCCGCCACCGTGATGGTGGCCTCGCTGGAGAAACCCGACAGCGCCTCGGCCGGCGTCACCAGGCCCAGCACCAGCAGGCTGGCCAGCACCAGCATGGCCACCACGTCCACCGGCAGCTTTTCGGTGACGAACAGCGCCACCGCGCCCACCAGCACGGCCAGGGTCAGCAGGGCTTCCATGGTCATGGCCCGGGCCTCCGGAAGCCGGCGCCATGGCGCAGCGGCGCGGTGTCGGGGTTGTCGCCCAGCGGCGCGAACTGCGGGTGGCTCTCTTCACCGTCGCCGGCCTTGCGCAGCGACACGCGCAGGTCGAACCACGCGGCCTGGCCGGTCACCGGGTCGGCATTGGCGTAGTCGCCGCCGGGCAGCTGGTCGGAAATCAGGTGATTGAGCAGGAAGCCCTTCGTGGCCTCGGGCGCATCCGCGGCCAGCTTCCAGGCGCCGCGGCGCTTGCCGATGGCGTTCCAGGTCCAGACCGTGTCGGGCTGCACGTTGCCGGCCAGGCGGCACTGAACGGTGATGCGGCCATGGTGCGAATCCACGTGCACCCAGTCGTCGTCGGCCAGGCCGTGGCGCGCGGCGGTGTCCGGGTGCAGGTACAGGTAGTTGCGCGCGGTGATCTGGCGCAGCCAGGCGTTCTGCGA
>DNNT01000198.1 GCA_003497545.1 Arenimonas sp.
CCGCAGCGTACCAGGTACATTTTTCCGGGGAAGAAGGCGGCAAAAAGGGAAAGAACTCTCCCCGGAAAAATGTACCTGGTACGTTGGCTTCCCCCCACATCGACGACGAAATCAGGTACATTTTTCCGGGGAGAGTTCTTTCCCTTTTTGCCGCCTTCTTCCCCGGAAAAATGTACCTGGTACGCTGCGGTTTCCGTGCGGCGCACCAGGTCCTCGATCATGGCCACCAGGCCCATCTGCATGCCGTCGTTCGGGTGGTAGATGCGCTCTACGCCGTAGTCCTGCAGTTCCTTGATCTCTTCCGGCGTGATGGTGCCGCCGCCGCCGCCGAACACGCGGATGTGGCCGGCGCCGCGTTCGCGCAGCATGTCCACCATGTACTTGAAGTACTCGGTGTGGCCGCCCTGGTAGCTGGAAAGCGCGATGCCGTCGGCGTCTTCCTGCAGCGCGGCGCGCACCACGTCCTCGACGCTGCGGTTGTGGCCCAGGTGCACCACTTCCACGCCCTGCGCCTGGATCAGGCGGCGCATGATGTTGATGGCGGCGTCGTGGCCGTCGAACAGGCTGGCGGCGGTGACGAAGCGCAGCGGGCTGCGCTCGGCGTTGGACTCGGGGAGCTGGTTGGCGGGGGTGCTCATGGGGCGGCACTCTTGCGGCAAAGACGGGAATTTCCCGATTGTAGCGCCGACCGTATGGTCCGCCCTACCCCGCCCGGGCCGCCTTCACCCGCCCTGCACTACCGGCTCAGCCCAGCGCCTCGCGCAGCGGCTGCAGCCAGGCCTCGTAGCGGCGCCACTGGCCCAGGAAACGCGCGTGCACCGGCTCGCGCAGCTGCACCGCGCTGGCGGTGGCCACGGCGCCGGTGCGGCGGGCGATGTCGGCCACGCCGGGCGCGGGCGGCAGGCCCAGGAAGGCCAGCACCTCGGCCGCCACCGCGTCGGTGCGGGTGACCAGGGCGTCGTAGGGCACGTCCAGGATCCGGCCCGGGAAGGCCGCGTGCCAGTGCGCCATCAGCGCCTGGTAACGCTTGAAGTGGCCGGCCATTTCGGCCTGGTCGTAGCTGTGCGGGTAGGCGCCCGCGAACAGTTCCTTGAGATTGGAGAAACACACGTCCATCGGCTCGCGCACCAGGTGCAGGAACTTCGCCTGCGGCAGCGCGCGGGCGATGTGGCCCAGCCACAGGAAGTTCGCCGGCAGCTTGTCCGTGTACAGCGGCTTGCCGCCGGCGCGCCACTGCGTGTGGCCGAGGTAGCGGCGGCCGAGTTCGGCCGGGTCCACGCGTTCGGCGGCGGCCAGCAGCGCCAGGTCGGGGCCCGGCGGGCCGGCCAGGTCGGCGCACCAACGCAGCTGGAAGCCGAAATCGCGCAGCTCGCCCGCGTCGGCCACGCCGGGCGCGCCGCCCAGGATGCGTTCGAGCAGCGTGGTGCCCGAACGCGGCTGGCCCAGGATGAACACCGGCGCCGGGCCGGGTTCGGCCTGCAGGTTCGCGCCCTGCCCGTCCACGCGTTTCAGCTGGTCGAACACGGCCTGTTCGGCGGCGGGGTCGTACTGGATCTGGCGGCGGCGGGCGCGCATGCCGGCTTCGAGCGCAGGCCAGGCGGCGGTCGTGTCGCCCAGGTCGTCGAGTTCCTTGAACAGCGCGTAATACAGCGGCGGCGCGTCGGGGTGGCTTTCGCCGGCGCGGGCGATGGCGGCGCGCAGACGGTCGACGTGGTTTTTCGCGGGCGTGGCGGTGCGCAGCTTGGCCAGCTGGCGGTGCGCGGCGCCATGCAGCGGCTGGCGCGCCAGGCAGGCCTCGAAGCCGGCTTCGGCGGCGTCGGTTTCACCGGCGTAAAGCGCGGTGAGGCCCAGCTGGTAGTGCAGCGTGGGGTTGTCGGCGCCGAGCGCGCGGGCACGCTGCAGGAAGGGCCGCGCCTCGGCCGCGAACGACTGTTCGGACAGGCGCTGGCCCAGGCCCTGCTGCACCGCCGGGTCGGGCGCGTCGCGCAGGGCCGGCGACTGCGCCAGCGACAGCGCGGCTTCCAGTTCGCCCACCTGGCACAGCAGTTCGACGATGGCTTCCAGCACCACCGGGTCGGATTCGTCGGCGGCGCGGGCGGCCAGGGCTTCGGCCACGGCATCGCGCAGGCGGCCCTGGGCCAGGGCCAGGTGGCCCAGCCGCAGGCGCGCGGGCGCCACCCATTCGGGGTGCGTGGCCAGGCGTTCGTAGGCGGCGCGGGCCGGTGCGTCTTCGCCGCGGGCGCGGTGCTGTTCGGCGGCCTGCCAGGTCGCCAGCGGGTCGAAACGGTGCATGGCGCTAGCCTCCCAGCGCCTTGCAGAAGGCCTTGGCGAAGGCGCTGCGGCGGACGTCGGCGTCGTCGCGGGCGCTGCCGGCCACGTGGGTCAGGCGGGCGGCCTGCAGGCGGTCGATGTCGGCGCCGCGGCGGAACGCCACTTCGCGCTGCACGCGGGCGCGCACGTGGTCGCTCAGGCCCGAGCGCAGGGTCAGTTCGTTGTCGGCCAGCACGCGCCAGGGCACGAAGATGGCGTGCAACTGGTCGTCGGCCAGGGTGAAGAAGCCGGCGCCGAACAGGTCCACGTGGGCGGCGTGGGCCTGCAGCATCCAGTCGCCGCCGTCGCGGTAGCGGAGCGTGCTGACCACGGTGCCGGTGGGCGCCAGCGGCGGCCGGCCCAGCCGGGCTTCGCCGGACAGCAGGATGCCGCGCAGGTCGGCGATGGGGTTCGAAAGGGTCTCGTCGCCGGCGCGCAGGATGACGTTGCCGCCCTCCCAGTCCAGCCCGGTGAGGTGGCCGTACAGCAGTTCGCCCGGGGCCAGCAGTAGGATCGCCTTGTGCAGGTCGGGCTGCACCTCGCCCATCCAGCGCGGCGGCTGCGGCAGCCCGTACAGCACGCCGGCGCCGTAGCCGAAGCTGCCCGGGAGGTCGTCAACGCGTGTCAGTTCCGCCATGCCCGGGAGTCTAGAAGAAGCCGGCCACGCTGGGGAAATCCGCGCCGGCCCCGCCAGCGCCCCCGGACGTGGCCGGCTTCCGCCCCGGACCTATTCGGTCACCACCTCGCGGTGCATGGGCGCAAGCCGCGCAAGCAGCTTGTTCTGCGCTGCGAACGGCACGTCGTGGGCGTCCATGGCCACCTGCAGCACTTCCACCAGGCGGTTGAAGTCGGCGCGGTCGATGCCCAGGCCGGCGTGGGAGGTTTTCATGTCGCGGCCGGTGTATTCGCAGTCGCCGCCGAGGATCACGCAGAACTGCTCGACCAGCTGGCGCTTCACGCGGTCCTGGTCGGCATTGGCGAAAAACGGCCCCATGCGCGCGTCGGCCAGCAGGCCGGCCATGAAGGTGTCCATCAGCCGGGTCAGGCCGGCTTCGCCGCCGAAGTCGTCCAGCACCGGGCGCAGTTCGGGATGGGCGGGCGCCGGGTTGGGCGCGGTGGGGTCGAGGCGCGGCGCGGCTTCGGCGGCGTCGAGTGCGGCTTCCTCGGCCTCGAGGCGGGCCTCTTCGGCCAGCAGGGCCTGCTCTTCGGCAGTGGGCGCGGATTCCTGCGCGAAACCGGGGGCGGCAACGGCCAGGGCGATCGCCAGGGCCAGGGTCTTGGTCAGGTTCATCGGGGTCTCCATGGCTCAGAAGCCAACCTGCAGCGAGGCGTAGACGCCGCGCTGGTTGTCGGCGATGACGATGTTGCCGAGGTCGACGTAGGCCACCGTCAGCGACACGTGCTTGCTGGGCGCCCAGGCGACGAACACGTCCCAGGCGTCGTTTTCCTCGGCGATGCCGAGGTTGTCGGGCTTCATGCGGTATTCGCCGCCGATGGCCAGGTGGCGGTTGAGCAGCCAGGCCACGGAGCCCTCGAACTGCGCCTCGTAGTCGTCGTTGCGGTCGCCGCCGAAACCCAGGATGCCGAACTGGTTGGCCCGGGTCAGGCGCACGGTGCCGTTGAGCAGCAGACTCTTGTCGAGGTAGAGCTTGGTGGCGCTGAGGTAGTAGTCCACGCCGCTGTCGTCGCGCGCGCCGACGAAGGCCAGCACGCCGGGCTGGTCGTTCTTCTTGTACTGGGCGCCCACCGCGATTTGCGGCAGCCAGCTGTCCTGCTCCAGCACCGCATCGCCCGCCACCCGCAACTTCACGCCGAAGGTTTCCTGGGTGAAGGTGAAGCCGTTGCCCAGGCCCAGCGCGCCGCCGATGGCCTGGGTGTCGAACTTCTGCCGCGAGACGCTGAGCTCGACGCGGTCGTACAGGCCCACCAGCACGCCGTAGCTGTCGAGCGCGTAATCGTCCACGTCCACGCGGGTGTAGAAGGCGCTGGCGCCCACCTGGTCGCGCGTGCCGTAGCCGCCGATCACGGCCCAGGGCGTGAGGCCACCGCCCGCGGCGCCCTCCACCTGGCTCACGCCACCGGTGAGCAGCAGCTTGCCGCCGGTGTCGAAACCGTCCTCGGTTTCCTGGGCCAGGGCCAGGCCGGCGGGCAGGCAGAGCGCTAGGGCAAGCAGCTGGCGCGGCATCGGGTGTCGTTTCTGGTGCATCAGGGACTCCTCGGGTTGGACGTGGGCCGCGCCGGCGCGGCCGGGCGGCCGCTCCGGGTCAGGGGCATGGGGAAATAGGCGATGACCTGCGCGCTGAGTTCGGGCGGCACCTTGACCAGGTACCAGGCGTCGGCGACGCCATCGCCACCGGCGGCGCCGCGCCGGCGGTCGGAAACCCAGCGGTAGAGCGGTTTGCCCTGCCAGGCCCACATCAGCCGGCCGTCGCTGCTGCGCGCGAGGGTGAACGGACCATGCGGGCGGGCGCCGGGCTCGGCGTAATGGGGCGGCCACAGCGCCTCGCAGGGGCGGTCGCAGAGGCTGCGGCCGGGCTTGTCCTTGGTGAAGGTGTAGAGCGCGCGGCCGCCCTGCTCCACCAGGATGCCCTGCCGCTGCCACACCGGCACCGGGCTGCGCTGGGCGATTTCAAGCGGCGACAGCCGTGGCGGCGGCGTGGCCGGCGAAGGCGTGGCCGCCGGCCGGGCGGACGCCGCCAGGGCCAGGCAACCGAGGAAGCAGCCGACGAGAAGCGAGGCGGTCAGGCGGGCCATGGTGCGCCGGGGTCTGCGTACGCACGTCGCGTACTTCTCCCCTTACGCAGCCGGCGGGGCCAGCGGATGC
>DNNT01000116.1 GCA_003497545.1 Arenimonas sp.
GGCATGTCGTGGCCCGAGTGGTCCATGCCTTGGTGTTTGGAATGGTCCATGCCCTCGTGCTTGGAGTGGTCCATGCCACCGTGCTGCGAATGGTCCATGCCCTCGTGCCCACCCGCGGCCGGCGGCGCCAGGATGTCCTGCACGCCCGGCGTGCGTTCGCCGATGCCGGCGTCGCTGGGCAGGCGCTGGCCCACGGCATGGGCCAGCTCGACGCGGGCCAGCCAGTAGTCGCGCACCGCCTCCAGGTAGGCCTGGTAGGCGTCGTATTCCGCCACCTTGGCCTGGATCAGCTCGAACACGCCGATGAGCATGAAGTTCTGGCGCTCCTGCTGGCGGGCCACGATGGCCTCGCGCTGCGGCACCAGCGACTCACGGTGCGTGGCGACGACGCGGCGCAACGCCGCCACCGTTTCCGCGCCCTGGCGCACGGCGTGTTCGCTGGAAAGCTCCGCCTGCGCCACCCGCGCCAGCGCGCCGGCCAGCTGCGCCTCGGCGCGCGCCAGCTTGCCCTGGCCCTGGTTGAACACCGGCAGCTCCAGCGAAATCGAGGGGCCACGCAGGCGTTCGCCGTCGGCTTCCTTCTCGCGTTCGTAGCCGATTTCGCTGCCGCCCAGCCAGCGCAGCTTGCGGGTGATGCCCAGCGCGTCGGCCAGCACGTCGGCTTCCTGGCGCGCGGCCAGCAGTTCAAGATTGCCGTCGCGNNAGGCGTCTTCCTCGGGCACCGGCAGCGGCAGCGTCTCGCTAGCCTGCCAGGCGGTTTCCCCGCCGCGCAGGCCCAGCAAGGAGTGCAGCGCCAGCGTCTTCCGACCGGCCTCGGCGCGGGCACGCAGCGCGTCGACGCGCGCCTCGCTGGCCACGGCCTGCTCCTGCCGCAGCTGCAGCTCGCTGATGTTGCCGGCGTCGAAGAAGCGCTGCGCCAGCTCCGCGCTGGCGTCGGCGCCTTCGGCCACGGCCTCGCGCATCGTCGCCACCTGCGTGGCGGTCACGTGTTCATACCAAGCGGCCTCGACCTCGGCCACCACGCCCAGCACCGCCGAGGCGATCTCGAGCTTGGCGCGTTCGTATTCGGCGCTCGCCAGGCGGGCGCGCATGGGCAGCACCAGCAGGTCGAGCAGGGGCAGGGAGAAGCCGGTGGTGCGCTTGTCGCCGCCGCTGTCGAGCGACATGCGCGAGAGGGAAATCCGCGGGTTCTCCACCTGCACGGCCTCGATCACCTCGGCGCGGGCCAGGCCGAGCCGGGCGTATTCCTCCTGCAGGCGCGGGCTGCGCAGCATCGCCACGCGCAGCGCGGCGTCGAGGGTCATGGGTTGGGCCAGCAGCGGCGCAATGGCGGCGTCGCCATCCTTGGTGCGGCCCGCCTGCGCGGCCCAGTCCACCGCCGGGCCGCCGCGGGCTTCCAGCAGGGGCGTGATGTCGTCGCCGCGCGGCTGCGGGGCGAGGGTGGCGCAACCGCCCAGGGCGGTGGCCAAGGCCAGCGCCAGGCCGGCGCGGGCAAACGGAACAGTCATGGTTCGATCTCCGGTGTATCGGTCCCGGCAAAAGACCGGGTGGCCCGGCGGATGCCGGGCGCGTCGCGGGGTGGCGGGACAGNNGGGCGCCGCGCTGGTGGCGGGCAAGAGGCTGGCGGCAGGGCGTTCATCAACGCCGCGCACGGGCAGGTGGGGCAGGGGCACCGTGGCGGCGAAGGCCACCGGCGCGTGGTGCAGGCAATCGCAGGGGCAAGCGCCGCCGTCGTCGCAGCAGTCGGCCGGGGGCGGATCCACGAGGTCGCCGTCGGCGCCGTGGCAGGGCGAGGCCAGGGCGACGTCGCCCGAAGGTTCTNNAGCGCCACGCCCGCCGCGGGCTTACAGGCCTTCCTGTGCCGGTTCGCCCTTGTGGTAGGTCTCGTACACGATCACCGGGACGTCGAGTCCGCCGAGCTGCTGCTCGATCAGCGGCTTCACCTCGGCCCAGTCCAGGCCGCCGACGCCGGTGGCCAGGCGGGGCAGGGCGAGGCTGGTCCAGCCTTCCTTCTGCACCTCGTGCGCCAGCGCGCGCAGCGCGTGGTTCACGTTGGCGGTGGTGGCGCGGCCCGGCTTGGCGCCGTGGCCGTAGGCGCCTTCCTGGGTGAACAGCGCGACGATGCGCGCGCCGCCGGCGCCGCCCCAGGTCCACAGCGTGCCCGGCTTGGGGTGCGTGGACTGGCAGAAGTGGCGGAAGTCCTTGTACATCGCCGGCGAGAACTCGCGCAGCGAATGGGCCAAGCCCTGGTTGAAGTCGTCGTTGGGGGCGACGCCATGCGCGATGACGCCGGCCTGGCTGAGCAGGATGTCGCCGGTGACGTAACGGATCATGTGAACTCCTGGCGCGATGGCCTTCTCTGGTGAAACCCATGTTCCGCCCGTCCGCGGCCGCCGGCCTTGACCGGCATCAATCGGCGGGCTCAGTCGGTGAGGCGCTTGAGGCTGTCGAGGCGCACGCCTTCGCGGCCGACCACTTCGGCCAGGGCCGGGTGCTGCGAGAGGTGCAGGCGCAGCGCCTCGCAGTGCGGTCCGAGGCCGTCGGGCGCCACGGCCGCGCTCCAGCGCAGGAACACCGCGGTGTAGAACGCCAGGAAACCCGAAGGTTCGCCGGGGCCCCAGCTGCCTTCGCCCAGGCGGCGGTCGAGTTCGGCGTAGAACTCGAGCAGGCGGCGCGTGGCGGTGGCCTTGAGCGCATCGTGCGCGGCGGGGTCGTCGGAGAACCAGCTGGGAATCCACAGCGCGCGGTAGAGCGGATGGATGTCGCTCGAGAGGCGTTGGATCGCGGCCAGGGCCAGCGCACGATCGAAGTCGCCGTGCGGCAGCAGGCCGGCTTCGGGGAAGCGGCGGTCGA
>DNNT01000136.1 GCA_003497545.1 Arenimonas sp.
AATACCGGGCCGGGCGCACGCCCAACCCCGACGTGCTGTGCAACCGCGAAATCAAGTTCAAGACCTTCCTGGACGAAGCCCGCGCCCTCGGCGCCGAATGCATCGCCACCGGGCACTACGCGCAGGTGGCCCGACGCGACGGCCGCTGGCAGCTGCTGCGCGGCGCCGATGCCGGCAAGGACCAGAGTTATTTCCTGCACCAGCTGGGCCAGGAGCAACTGGCCGCCACGCTCTTCCCCATCGGCCACCTGCCCAAGGCCGAGGTGCGCCGCCTGGCCACCGAAGCCGGCCTGCCGACGGCGGCGNNGCATCTGCTTCATCGGCGAGCGCGACTTCCGCGAGTTCCTGGGCCGCTACCTGCCCGCCCGCCCCGGCCCGATCCAGGACGTGGACGGCGTGGTGGTCGGCGAACATGCCGGCGCCTGGTACTACACCCTTGGCCAGCGCGAGGGCCTGAACATCGGCGGCGTGAAGGGCCGGGCCGCGGCGCCCTGGTACGTGGTGGGCAAGGACGTGCACGCCAACGTGCTCTACGTCGACCAGGGCGCCGACAGCCCCTGGCTGCTTTCGAACGCGCTGCGCTCGGAGCCGGCGCACTGGGTCGCGGGCGCGCCGCCGGCCGCCCGCTTCGAGTGCACGGCCAAGACCCGCTACCGCCAGGCCGACCAGGCCTGCACCGTGGAGGTGGACGCGGACGGGTCGCTTTCCGTAGCCTTCGCGTCCCCGCAGCGTGCGGTCACCCCCGGCCAGTCCGTGGTGCTCTACCAGGGCGACGAGTGCCTGGGTGGCGCCGTGATCGCCCGCACCGACGCCCCCCTGGAAGCCAAGACCCGCCCGTGATGAAGGAACGCGCCCTCGCCCTCGCCGGCCTGCTCCAGGCCGTTTACCTGGTGCAGCAGATGGCCCAGAACGGCCAGGCCCAGGCCGGGCCGCTGGCCGCCAGCATCGACAGCCTGTTCCGCTTCGACGCCGAGTCGCCGGAAGCCGTTTTCGACGGCGCCGGCAACCTGCGCGTGGGCCTCGAACGTCTGGTCAACCAGCTCGAGGGCGGCGCNNCGAGGGCCTGAAGGACATCGCCCGCCAGCGCGAGCACTGGGGCCCGGCCCACCCGACGGTGCTGGCGCGCCTGGGCGAGCTGTATGCGCGCGAAGTCAGCCCGATCGGCCCGCGCGTGCTGGTGCAGGGCAACCCGGTGTACCTGGGCCAGCCCGACGTGGTTGGCGAAGTACGCGCCACCCTGCTCGCCGCCGTGCGCGCGGCGGTGCTGTGGCGACAGCTCGGCGGCAGCTACTGGGACTTCCTGTTCGGCCGCCGCGCGCTGGTGCAGGCGGCGCGCGACTGGCTCNNATGGTTTGGGGCATAATACCGGGCTGACGCGGCCCCACTGCGCGCCACTCCCAGCCCCCTCGAACCAGCCCGGAGCCTGTCCATGAGCGACTCCTTCGCGACCCGCGACCAATTGGCCGTCAACGGCACGACCTACACCTACTTCAGCCTCGCCAAGCTCGGCCAGCGCTTCAACCTGGCCCGCCTGCCGTATTCGATGAAGATCCTGCTCGAAAACCTCCTGCGCTGCGAAGACGGCGGCATGACGGTGGGCAAGGAACACATCGAGGCCGTCGCCACCTGGGACGCGAAGAAGGAGCCGGACACCGAGATCGCCTTCATGCCGGCCCGCGTGGTCCTGCAGGACTTCACCGGCGTGCCCTGCGTGGTCGACCTGGCCGCGATGCGCGACGCCGTGGTCAAGCTCGGCGGCAACGCCGACCAGATCAACCCGCTCATTCCCTCCGAGCTGGTCATCGACCACTCGGTGCAGGTCGACGTCTTCGGCAAGCCCGAGGCGCTGGACCTCAACGGCAAGATCGAGTTCGAGCGCAATCAGGAGCGTTACAGCTTCCTGCGCTGGGGCCAGAAGGCCTTCGACAACTTCAAGGTCGTGCCGCCGAACACCGGCATCGTGCACCAGGTCAACCTCGAGCACCTCGCCCGCGTGGTGATGGAGCGCACCATCGACGGCGTGAAGTACGCGTTCCCGGACACCGTGTTCGGCACCGACTCGCACACCACCATGATCAACGGCATNNGTCACCCAGATGCTGCGCAAGCACGGCGTGGTCGGCAAGTTCGTCGAGTTCTACGGCGACGGCCTGGACCACCTGCCGCTGGCCGACCGCGCCACCATCGCCAACATGGCCCCGGAATACGGCGCCACCTGCGGCATCTTCCCGGTGGACGAAGAATCGTTGAACTACCTGCGCCTGTCCGGCCGCGACGAGTCCCAGGTCGCGCTGGTCAAGGCCTATGCCCAGGCCCAGGGCCTGTGGCGCACCCCGGGCCAGCCCGAGGCCGAGTACAGCTCGACCCTGCAGCTGGACATGGGCGAGGTGAAACCCTCGCTGGCCGGCCCGAAGCGCCCGCAGGACCGCGTGTTGCTCAGCGACATGAAGAAGAACTTCCGCGACAACCTCGGCCCGCTGGTCGCCCACCGCAACGGCAATGGCGCCGCCCAGACCCGTCTTGAAGGCGAAGGTGGCGGTACCGCCATCGGCAACCACGAAGTCCTGCCGATCGGCCAGGCCGAGATCGAGATCAAGGGCCAGAAGGTGATGCTCAAGGATGGCGCCGTCGTCATCGCCGCCATCACTTCCTGCACCAACACGTCCAATCCGGCGGTGATGCTGGGCGCCGGCCTGCTGGCGCGCAACGCCGTTGCCAAGGGCCTCAAGGCCGCGCCGTGGGTGAAGACCTCGCTCGGCCCGGGTTCGCTGGTGGTCACCGACTACCTGAAGAAGGCCGGCGTGCTCGACGACCTCGAGCAGCTCGGCTTCCACGTGGTCGGCTACGGCTGCACCACCTGCATCGGCAACTCCGGCCCGCTGCCCACCGAGGTCAGCGCCGGCATCGCCCAGGGCGACCTGGTGGTCACCTCGGTGCTCTCGGGCAACCGCAACTTCGAAGGCCGCGTGCACGCCGAAGTGAAGATGAACTACCTGGCCTCGCCGCCGCTGGTGGTCGCCTATGCCATCGCCGGCACGACCGACATCGACCTGAGCACCGAGCCCCTGGGCACGGGCAGCGACGGCCAGCCGGTGTTCCTCAAGGACATCTGGCCCTCGAACAAGGAAATCGGCGACTTCATTGCGAAGACCGTCGGCCCGGAGATGTTCAAGCACAACTACGCCAACGTCTTCGGCGGCGACACCCGCTGGAACCAGATCGCCTCGCCGGACGGCGCCAAGTTCGCCTGGGACGAAGCCTCCACCTACATCAAGAACCCGCCCTACTTCGACGGCATGCAGATGGCCGTGGGTTCGATCGCCGACATCAACGGCGCCCGCGTCATGGGCATCTTCGGCGACTCGATCACCACCGACCACATCAGCCCGGCCGGTTCGATCAAGAAGTCCTCGCCGGCCGGCGCCTATCTGACCGACCACGGCGTCGACGCGCTGGACTTCAACTCCTACGGCGCGCGCCGCGGGAACCACGAAGTGATGATGCGCGGCACCTTCGCCAACGTGCGCATCAAGAACCT
>DNNT01000099.1 GCA_003497545.1 Arenimonas sp.
AGCCGACGTCGGCGGTGCACCAGAACACCTCGCCGGGGCGGTAGTCGAACACCAGCTCGTGCGTCCAGGCGGCCCAGAACAGATAGCCGCCGGTGGTGTGCAGCACGCCCTTGGGTTTGCCGGTGCTGCCCGAGGTGTAGAGGATGAACAGCGGGTCCTCCGCGTTCATCGGCTTGGCCTGGTGCGTGGCCGGCTGGCTTTCCACCACGGCGTCGTACCAGCGGTCGCGCGGCATCTGCATGGGCACGCCGCCGCCGGTGTGGCGCACCACCAGCACGGTTTCCACGGTGTTGGTGCCGGGCTTGCGCAGGGCCTCGTCCACGTTGGCCTTGAGCGGGATGGTCTTGCCGCCGCGCAGGCCTTCGTCGGCGGTGATCACCAGCTTGCTGGCGCAGTCGGCGATGCGGTTGGCGATGGAATCGGGCGAAAAGCCGCCGAACACCACCGAGTGGATGGCGCCGATGCGGGCGCAGGCCAGCATGGCCACCGCGGCCTCGGGGATCATGGGCAGGTAGATGGTGATGCGGTCGCCCTTCACCACGCCCAGCGATTCGAGCGCGTTGGCCAGGCGGCAGACCATGCCGTGCAGCTCGCGGTAGGTGATGCGGCGCGGCGGCGTGGCCGGGTCGTCGGCCTCCCAGAGGATGGCCACCTTGTCGCCGCGTTCGGCCAGGTGGCGGTCCAGGCAGTTCACGCTGACGTTGAGCTCGCCGTCGGCGTACCAGCGGATGTGGAAGTCCTTGAGGTCGTAGCTGGTGTCCTTGGCCCGGGTGTAGGGCTTGTCCCACTGAAGGCGCCGACCCACCTGCGACCAGTAGGCCTCGGGGTCGCGCACGGAGGCGGCGTAGTCGCGCTCGTAGTCGGCGCGCTTGATGGCGGCGGCGGCCTCGAAGGCCGGGGGGACGGGAATGATGCGCTCGGACATGGGGGCTCCTGCGGCCAGCGGCCGCGCAGGTTCATTACAAGATTACTCGCCTGCGGCTCATTCTGGGGCAGCGCCCCCCACGCCCAATTAGACCTTCGTCTAAACCCGCCCCGGCCTTCGACCAATGGCTAATGGCCCCTGCCCGGGGGCCGCCACAGACTCGCCCGGCCAACGTGGCAACGGTCCGAATTCCGGGAGGGGAAGGATGAACCGATTCAACCTTAAACAGCGGTCCACGCTGTCGCTCGCCTTGCTGTTGGCGATCGCGGCGCCGGGCCAGGTGCTGGCGCAGGACGCCGNNCCCAGGCCGCCAAACCGGCGCCGCCGGCGCAGCCGATCCAGGCGACGGCGATCATGCCGGGCGCCAACCCCGGCACGCGCTTCAGCTTCGGCGGCTTCATCAAGCTCGACGCCATGATGACCGACACCAGCGACGGCGAGATCGCCGACAGCTCGGCCGGCCGCCTGTTCTACCTGCCCAGCGCGACGCCGGTGGGCGGCGTGGACGAGGAGTCGCCCGACTTCGACGCCCACGCGCAGTTCTCGCGCGTGTGGTTCGGCGCCGACACCGACCTCGACGGCCACAAGCTCAAGGCCTACGTCGAAATGGACCTGTTCGGCGGCGCGCTCGGCAACGAAGTGGCCACCAACACCTACGGCGTCACCATCCGCCACGCCTACGTGGCCTGGGACCGGTGGCTGGCCGGCCAGACCTGGTCGAATTTCCAGGACGTGGCGGCGCTGCCCGACGCGGTGGACTTCATCGGCCCGACCGAAGGCACCATCTTCGTGCGCCAGGCCCAGCTGCGCTACACCAACGGCGCGTTCTCGGCCTCGCTGGAGAACCCGGAGACCACGTTCACCGGTTACCTCAACGGCGCGCGCGGCTCCAGCGACGACAACTCGGTGCCCGACCTGACCCTGCGCTGGCTGCACAAGGCCGACTGGGGCCACTTCACCGTCGCCGGCCTGGTGCGCCAGCTGAAGGTGGAAACCGCCACCACCAGCGAAAGCGACACCGGCTTCGCGCTCAGCGTCTCGGGCAAGTGGAACCTGGGCCCCAGCGACGACATCCGCTACATGGCCAGCGCCGGCAGCGGCATCGGCCGTTACCTCGGCCTGGGCCTGGGCCCGGACGCCATGGTGGCCGCGGACGGTTCGCTCGACGCGCTCGACGGCTACGGCGGCTTCATCGCCTGGCGGCACGCCTTCAGCCCGAAGCTGCGCGGCAACGTGTTCTATTCGATGGCGCAGTTCGACAACAACCCGCTGCTAACGGGGCTGGCCGTCACCGAATCGGCGCGGTCGTTCCACGCCAACCTGATCTACTCGCCGCTGCCCAAGGTGGACATCGGCGCCGAGCTGATCTGGGGCAACCGCGAGATCGAGAGCGGTGCCGACGGCGACCTCCGCCGCCTGCACATGCACGTCAAGTACAGCTTCTGACCCTGCGCCGGGAGGCCAGACACAAATGAACAGTCCAATTACCGAAGAGCGGCGCAAGGAGTACTGGCGCCGCACGCTCCGGATCACGGCGATCCTGCTGTCGATCTGGTTCGTCGTGACCTACGTGGTGATCTTCTTCGCGGTGCCGCTGAACGAGTTCACCTTCCTTGGCTTCCCCTTCGCCTTCTACATGGGCGCGCAGGGGGCATTGGCCATCTACGTGGTGCTGATCGTGTTCTACGCCTGGTACATGAACAGGCTGGACCGCGAATTCGGCGTGGCCGAGGAGGGCTGACCCATGTCCGGTGATTTCGTAAGCCGACTTCCCAAGATCTACGGCATGTACACCGGAGGCTTCCTCCTGTTCGTCGTCGCGCTCGCCATCGGCGAGCAGATGGGCATGCCCAACGCCTGGATCGGTTACGTGTTNNGGCATCGGCATCATGAGCCGCACGACCGACGCCACCGAGTACTACGTCGCCGGCCGCCGCGTGCCCGCGCTCTACAACGGCATGGCCACCGGCGCCGACTGGATGTCCGCGGCCAGCTTCATCGGCATGGCGGGCACCCTGTACGCGCAGGGTTACGACGGCCTGGCCTTCGTGATGGGCTGGACCGGCGGCTACGTGCTGGTGGCGCTGTTCCTGGCGCCCTACCTGCGCAAGTTCGGCCAGTACACCATCCCGGACTTCCTGGGCACGCGCTACGGCGGCAACCTGCCGCGCACCATCGGCATCATCTGCGCCATCACGGCCAGCTTCACCTACGTGATCGCGCAGATCTATGGCGCCGGCATCATCACCAGCCGCTTCCTCGGCATCGACCTGGCCACCGGCGTGTGGGTGGGCCTGATCGGCGTGCTGGTGTGTTCGCTGCTGGGCGGGATGCGCGCGGTGACCTGGACCCAGGTGGCCCAGTACATCATCCTGATCATCGCCTACCTGGTGCCCGTGGTCTGGCTGTCGATCAAGGTCACCGGCAACCCGGTGCCGCAGCTCGCCTACGGCGAAGTGCTGCAGCAGATCGGCGCGCTCGAGCAGCAGCTCGGCGTCACCGCCGGCCACTCGACGCCCTTCGTCAAGAACGACATGGTCAACTTCATGGCCCTGACGTTCTGCCTGATGGTGGGCACGGCCGCGCTGCCGCACATCCTGATGCGCTTCTTCACCACGCCGAGCGTCAAGGAAGCGCGCAAGTCGGTGGGCTGGAGCCTGTTTTTCATCTTCCTGCTGTACTTCACGGCGCCGGCCTATGCGGCGTTCGCGAAGCTCGAGGTCTATTCCAACGTGATCGGGCAGTCCATCGCCACGCTCCCGGCCTGGGTGGCCTCGTGGTCGCAGGTGGGCCTGGTGTCCATCTGCGACGCGGTGGACGCGATGACCGTGGTGAAGGGCTGCACGGCGAACGGCAATGGCGACGGCATCCTGCAGCTGGCCGAGCTGGTGCTCAACGCCGACGCGATCGTGCTGGCCACGCCGGAAATCGCCGGCCTGCCCTACGTCATCGCCGGCCTGGTGGCCGCCGGTGGCCTGGCGGCGGCGCTGTCGACGGCCGACGGCCTGCTGCTGACGATCTCGAACGCGCTCTCGCACGACGTGTACTACAAGATGGTCAACCCGAACGCGTCGGCCAAGAAGCGCCTCACGGTGGCCCGCGTGCTGCTGCTGGGCGTGGCAGCCATCGCGGCCTACGCGGCCTCGAACGCACCGGCGACCATCCTGTCGATCGTGGCCTGGGCGTTCTCGATCGCGGCGGCGGCGTTTTTCCCCGCGCTGGTGCTGGGCATCTTCTGGAAACGCGCGAACCGCGCCGGCGCGGTGGCCGGCATGCTGGTCGGCTTCGGACTCACGTTGTACTACCTGATCAACGTGAAGTTCCTGGGCATGACCCCGTGGTTCGGCATCAAGGACGTGTCCGCCGGCATCTTCGGCATCCCGCTCGGCTTCATCACCATCATCGTGGTGAGCCTGCTCACCAAGGAGCCGTCGCAGGAGGTCAAGGACATGGTCGAGGACCTGCGTTACCCGCGTCTGGCCAAGGGCTGATCGGCCCGCCGCGCCCCTCCTCCCCGAAGGGCGCGGCTTCCGCGGCGCCGGTGCCCCCAGCACCGGCGCCTTTTTTCTGACCTTCGCTAGAATCAGACCATGCTGACCGCCTACACCCTGCTGCAATATCTGCTGGCCGTGCTGATGTGGACCCTGGTGGGCCGCGGCCTGCTGCGCGTGATGATCCCCGGCGACCCGATGCGCAACCCGGTCTACCGGCTGTTCACCTGGGCGCTGTGGCCGGTGCTGGCGCCGCTGCGCGCCACCCTGGGCCGCGTGGTGCCGCATTCGCACCTGGGCTGGTACGCGCTGTTCGCGCTGCTGGCGCTGCGCGTGGGCCTGTACATGCTGTTCTACAGCCAGGGCTGGCTGGTGCTGCCCACCAAAGCGCCCCTGTAGGAGCGGCTTCAGCCGCGAAGCTTTTCGCGAAGAGCTTCGCGGCTGNNCGGCTGAAGCCGCTCCTACAAAAGACCGGGTTACCAGTCGGTGGGGCGGTAGTCCTTGAGGAACTGGCCCCAGACATGGTGGCCGGTGTTGAAGCCGTCGATGATGGGATCGACGATGCGCGCCGCGCCGTCGACGATGTCCAGCGGCGGATGGAAGCGCTCTTCCTTCGTCTTGC
>DNNT01000040.1 GCA_003497545.1 Arenimonas sp.
CGTCCGCCCTCGGCGGAACTCCGCGAGAACCAGACCGACCAGGATTCACTGCCGCCCTACGACGTGCTCGACGGCATCCTGCTGCGCTACGTCGACCAGGAGCGTTCCCCGGCCGAGGTCATCGCCGAGGGCTTCGATGCGGCCACCGTGGAGCGCGTGCTGCGCCTGGTGCGGGTGAACGAATGGAAGCGGCGCCAGGCCGCCCCGGGCCCCAAGCTGTCGCGCCGCGCCTTCGGCCGCGAGCGCCGCTACCCCATCACTTCGGGCTGGCGNNGGCGCGACTGATTATTTGCCCGAGAACGGGTTGAGCTTGCCGAAGAAGCCCTGGCCGCGCGGCCAGTCGCCTTCCAGGTACGGGTGGTCGGCGTAGTTCTGCTCGAGCACCTTGCGGGCGTCGGCGGCCAGGTCGTCCTGGCCCAGGGCGGTGTAGGCCGCGGCCATCAGCGCCAGGGCGTCGCCCTCGTACTCGCTCTGCGGGTAGGTCTGGATGATGTACTTGCCGCGGTTGGCGGCGGCCACGAAGGCGTCGCGCTGCAGGTAGTACAGGCCGACGTTGAGCTCGTGGCGGGCCAGTTGGTTGCGCAGGTAGATCATGCGCTGGCGGGCGTCCGGGGCGTAGCGGCTGTTCGGGTAGCGACGCACGACCTCGGCGAAGTCGTTGAGCGACTGCGTGGTGGCGCCCAGGTCGCGCGAGGACATGTCCTGGCGGGCGATGCGCAGCAGCGTGGCCTTGTTGTGGTCGAAGTTGACCAGCGCCTTGAGGTAGTAGGCGTAGTCGATGTGGCGGTGGGTCGGGTAGGTGCGGATGAAGCGGTTGATCGAGGAGGTGGCTTCCTCGGTCTTGGCCTGGCGGTACTGCACGTAGGCCAGCTCCAGTTGCGCCTGCTCGCTGTAGGCGCCGTAGGGGAAGCGCGCGACCAGGCGCTGGTAGTACAGGGCCGAACGGTTGAAGTTGCCCGCCTGCAGCGCCGACTTGCCCTCGGCGTACATGGCTTCGACCGGCAGGGTTTCGGTCGGCTTCTCGGCGTCCTTGTCGAACAGGCGGCCCATGGTCTTGCAGCCGGCAAGGCTGGCGACGAGCACCAGGAGGGCGAAAAGTCGGAGCAGGCCGGTCGGTCGGGTCATCAGGAGGGCAGGTCAGGACGCTGCGGGCAGCAAGTTCGGGGATAATACCGGAAAGCCCGCTGTCGCCTCCATGAACCGGGGCCGGCCCCTTCCCAGGCCCCAGGAACCCCGCCCATGCCCCCGATCCAGACCCCCGACACCGACGATTCCGAGCGCGAACTGCTCGAGGCCAGCGTGCCCCTGGCCGCCGCCGGCCGCCGCTTCGACCAGGTGCTGGCCGAGCTCTTCCCCGACTTCTCGCGCTCGCGCCTGAGCGAGTGGATCAAGTCCGGCGACGCCCTGCTCGACGGCCGCCTGGTCAAGCCCAAGGAAGCGGTGCGCGGCGGCGAGCCCATCACCCTGTCGGTGCGCATGGAAGTCGAAACCGACGCCCAGCCCGAAGACATCCCGCTCGAGATCCTTTACGAGGACGAGGATGTGCTGGTGGTCAACAAACCCGCCGGCCTGGTCGTGCACCCCGGCGCCGGCAACCCGCGCGGCACCCTGGTCAACGCCCTGCTCAATTTCGACGCGCGCCTGGCCGAGCTGGCCCGCGCCGGCATCGTGCACCGCCTCGACAAGGACACCTCGGGCCTGATGGTGGTCGCCCGCACGCTGCGCGCCCACACCTCGCTGGTCGAGCAGCTCTCGGGCCGCGAAGTGCACCGCCAGTACCTGGCCGTGGTGCAGGGCACCATGGTGGCCGGCAGCACGGTGAACGCGCCCATCGGCCGCCATCCCACCGACCGCGTGCGCATGGCCGTGGTGAAGGAAGGTGGCCGCGACGCCGTCACCCACTACCGCGTACGCGAGAAGTTCCGCGCCCACACCCTGGTGGAATGCCGCCTGGAAACCGGCCGCACCCACCAGATCCGCGTGCACATGGCCCACGTGCGCCATCCCATCGTCGGCGATCCGCTCTACGGCGGTTCCTACCGCCAGCCCAAGGCCGCCACCGAGGCGCTGGCGGCGCGCCTGCAGGGCTTCCGCCGCCAGGCACTGCACGCCGAGAGGCTGACTTTCCGCCATCCCGCCACCGGCGAGCCCGTCACCACCGAGGCGCCGATGCCCGAGGACATGCTGGGCCTGCTGCACGACCTGCGCGAAGACACCGCGGCCTTCAAGGGCTGAGCGATGCCGGCGCCGGCCTGGTTCGACGCCGACTGGCCCGCCCCGCCGGGCGTGCGCGCGCTCACCACGCTGCGCGGTGGCGAGGGCGTGTCGGCGCCGCCCTTCGACCGCTTCAACCTGGGCTTGCGCTGCGGCGACGACCCGGACGCGGCCCGCGAAAACCGCCGCCGCCTGGCCGAATGGTTGGCGCTGCCGTCGCCGCCGCGCTGGCTGGACCAGGTGCATGGCACCGCCGTGCACCGCGCGCTGGCCGGTCCCGCCTCGGTGCAGGAACCCCAGGCCGACGCCAGCGTCACCG
>DNNT01000043.1 GCA_003497545.1 Arenimonas sp.
CGAAACCTTCCGACATCCGCCGCAGTTCGGCCAGCACGCGCTCGTGTTCGTACTGGGGCAGGTGCGGCGCCATTTCCACGCACAGCACCGGCTCCTGCTCCGCGCCCTCGCCCACGCCGACCAGCGCGGTGCGCGCCACTTCGGGGTGGGTGTTGAACACGGGCTCCACCTGCTCGGTGTAGAGGTTGCCCAGCGGCGTGCGCACGCGGTGCGACTTGCGGCCGCAGAACCACAGCCGGCCCTGCGCGTCGAAGCGGCCCAGGTCGCCCATGCGGTGCACGATGCGCTGGCGGCCGTCGGGCAGGGTTTCGCGGATCTTGGCCAGGGCGGTGGCCTGCGGGCGGGCGAAGTATTCGTCGGTGGCGGACGGCCCGGCGACGGTGATTTCACCGATGGCCTCGGCGCCCAGCACCTGCGCCTGCGACCAGTCGGCGATGGCCTCGTCGGTGATGGCGATGATGCGCACTTCGTTCGGCGGTACCGGGCGGCCCACGCAGGTGCCGGAGCCCTGTTCGGTGGCTTCGCGGGTGGACTGCAGCTCGCGCGCCTCGATCACGGCCACGGGCAGGCATTCGGTGGCGCCGTAGGGCGTCCAGAACTGCGCCTCGGGCGGCAGCAGTTGGCGCATCTTCGCCACCACATCGGCGGGCACGGGCGCGCCGGCGGAGGTGACGCGGCGCAGCGTGGGCAGCGGCTGGCCGTGTTCGGCGAGCACGCGCATCAGTGCCGGCGAACCGAACAGCTGGTCGACGCCGAAGCGGGCGATGGCGTCGTGCAACTTGCGCGGGTCGGCCTTCGCGGGGCGCGTGGGGTCCATGTCGGGGATGATCGAACTCAGGCCCAGGGCCGGGTCGAACAGCGCGAACGGCGGGAAGGTGGGCAGGTCGACGCCGCCGGGTTGCAGGCCGAAGGCATCGCGCAGCATGTCGATCTGCGCCACGAAGTGCCGGTGGCGGTAGACCACGCCCTTGGGCACGCCGGTGGAGCCGGACGTGAAGAGGATGGCGGCCACTTCGTCGGGCGCGGTGTCGGCCAGCTGCGGCCCGGCGCCGGCGCCGTCGCGTTCCACCTGCGCCAGCGTGGGCCCGCCCCAGGCCCAGCGGCGGCCGACGGTGACGGCCACCTTCGCGCCGCGGGCCCAGCCCAGCAGCTTGCGCGCGAACATGGCCAGCGGGATGCCGATGAAGGCCTGCGGCTGCGCTTCGTCGAGGCACTGCTTGAGCGCGCGCTTGTCGATGCCCGGGTCCACCAGCACCGGCACGGCGCCGGCCTTGAACAGCGCGAACATCAGCAGGAAGAACTCGGGCGAGGGCCGCACCATCACCACCACGCGCTGGCCGCGGACCACGCCGTGTTTCGCCAGGCCGGCGGCGATGGCGTCGGAGCGGCGGTCGAGCCCGGCGTAGGTCAACGCGACGTCATAACGCGCCAGGCCGTTCGCGCCACGGCTGCCCGGGCAGCGCATCGCCACCCGCTCCGGCGCCTGGGCCGCCAGCCGCGGCAACGCCGCCGCAATGTTCCAGCTCTCGCTCATCGGTCCACGAAAATGGGGTCAGAGAACNNATGTTCTCTGACCCCATTTTTTAGTTTTTTTCGAGGAAGGTGCGGATGGCGGGGACGAGCACGTCGGCCTTGTCTTCGAGCACGTAGTGGCCGGCGTCCTCGAAGGCGTGCACTTCGGCGCGCGGCAGGGCCTGGGTGAAGCCCTTGAGGAAGTGGTGGTCGAACACGAAGTCGCGCAGGCCCCAGCCGATGAAGGCCGGGCGGTTGGCGAACTCGGGCAGGCGCTTGCCGGCGTCTTCCACCAGGTCCCAGGCGCGGTCGCCGGGGCGCAGCGGGATGTCCTGCACGAAGCGCAGGGTGGAGATGCGGTTCTTCCAGCTGTCGTAGGGCGCCACGTAAGCCTGGCGCACGTCTTCCGGCATGGGGGTTTCCACGCCCTGGCGCGAGGCGCCGCCGGCGAAGGCGTTGAAACCGCGGATGGCCAGCGCGCCGAGGTTGTAGTCGCGGCCCAGCTTGAGCTGCCAGGGCATCGGCTTGGCCGGCGGCAGCGGGAAGGCGGCGGTGTTGAGGATGACCAGGCGCTTGATGCGCGCGGCGTGCTTGAGCGCCCAGCCGAAGCCGATCATGCCGCCCCAGTCGTGCACGGCCAGGGTGAGGTTGTCGCCCACGCCGGCGTGTTCGAGCAGGCGGTCCAGGTCCTGGATGCGGCTGCGCAGGGTGTACTGGTAGGCCTTGTCGTCGGGCTTGTCGGACAGGCCCATGCCGATGTGGTCGGGCACCACGCAGCGGTAGCGGTCGCGCAGGCCCAGCACCAGCTTGCGCCAGTAGTAGGACCACGACGGGTTGCCGTGCAGCATCAGCACCGTCTCGCCCTGGCCCTCGTCCAGGTAGCTCTGCGCCAGCCCGTTCGGGTGGCGGAAGGTCTTCGGGCTGAAGGGATAGTCCGGGAACGGACCCTTGGCGAGCACGCGGGCCTGTTCGGCGCTGAAAGTCATGTTTTCCATGGGCACGTATTCTACGCGAGCCCCAAGAAAGGGGTCCAAGAACCCTCCCTGCGCCGGAAAAGAAAAAGGCCCACATGAAGTGGGCCTCTTCCACGAACCTGCCAAGCGCGGCTTACCAGACCACTTCGGCCATCGAGCAGTTCAGGCCCGAACCGATGCCCAGCAGGGCCACGCGGTCGCCCTTCTTCAGGCGGCCCATCTCCTTGAGCTTGCTCAGCACGATGGGCACCGAGGCCGGGCCGATGTTGCCGTGCTCGTTGAAGATGGTCATGACCTTCTTCGGGTCGATGCCGAAGGCCTTGATGAAGGCCTGGGTGTGCACCTGCGAGACCTGGTGGATGACGAACTCGTCGAGCTCGTCCACCACCCAGCCCAGCGCCTGGCGGGCGGCGCCGAAGGTGGCGGTGGCCAGCTTCAGGCCTTCGATCAGCAGCATGCGGGTGTCGGTGACCATGCGGTCGAGGTTGCCGCGGCACAGGGTGTTCCACTGCGTGGCGGCCTTGGTGACGCCGCCGCGGTAGCGCGGCGCGTCCGGCGTGAGCTCGGTGCGCGAGAGCACCATGGCGGCGGCGCCGCAGCCGAGCGTGAGCGTGGCCAGCTC
>DNNT01000161.1 GCA_003497545.1 Arenimonas sp.
GGCAGCAGCGGCTTGAGTGCGGCGCCGCCGAGGTAAACCTGCTTGCCGGGGTCGAGCACCAGCAGCGGGGCGTCGGGCAACTGCAGCTTGACCGGGCCGGGCAGGGCGCCGGGGCGCAGGTAGTCGGCCAGGCGCGGGTCGGCTGGCGGCGCGGCGGACACGACCGGCTGCGGTTCGGGTTCGGGCTCGGGGGTCGGCGCAGGCGCCGGTTCCGGGGCGGCGGCGACGGGCTCGGCCGCAGGCGCGGGTTCCGGCGCGGCCGGCGCCAGGTCTTCCACCACGGGCGCCGGCGCGGGGGTCGCCGGGGCCTGGGTTTCGATCTGGGACAGCAGCGCGGCGATGCCTTCCGCGGTGACCGGGCGGGCCAGCTGGTAATCGGCGTCCACGCGGCCGCCGGCGGTCAGCGCCACCACGACCTTGCCGTTGCTCAGGGCCTTCATCAGGCTCATCTGGCCGTACATGGAGTCCATGTCCACGACCACCACGGCGGCTTCGTTCTCGTTCGCCAGCGACCAGCGGTTGCCGTGCTGCGCGTTGGCCTGCTTGAAGGCGGCCTCGATGCCGGCCTGCTCGTCACGCGGCAAGCCTGCAAAACAGATGCTCTGCGTCGTCATTCCCTGTGTTCCCCCTGGTCACGCGGCGGTTGCCGCGTGAAGGCCGGCAGTGTCGGTCGGCCGGCGGGGCGGCGTCAAATGCCCTCAGGCGGGGCGGCCGCTGCGCTTGGGCAGGTGGCTTTTCAGGAAGGCCATCTGGTCGGCCAGGATGTGCCGGTTCGACAGGATCAGGTGCTCCACCCAGCTCGGCCGGTAGGGCACGGCCAGCAGCGGCATGCCCGCCTGCTGGGGCGTGCGGTTGCCCTTGCGCGAGTTGCAGTGGAAGCAGGCGCAGACCACGTTTTCCCAGACGTCGCGGCCGCCCCGCGACACCGGCATGACATGGTCGCGGGTGAGCGAGTGCCGGCTGTATTCCTGGCCGCAATACAGGCACAGGTTTCCGTCGCGGGCGAACAGCGCGGTGTTGGTGAGCGCGGGCGAGGGGTCGAGCGCCTTGCCGTTGGCGTGGCTGCGGCCGGCGACGATGGGGTGCAGGGAAATCGTGCTCTGCAGCCCGGTCCAGCGGTTGGTGCCGCCGCGCACGGTGAGGCAGGGTTCGCCCAGGGTCCAGGCCACCGCGCCGCGAACGTAGAGGCAGACCGCGTCCTGCCAGTGCATCCAGTCGAGGATGCGGCCATGCGCGTCGAGCGAGAGCACGCGCGGCAGGGTGGTTTCATGGGAAGACGGGGCCCCGGCCGGGTGGGTTTGCTTCCCGGTGCCCACCAGACTCAATCGGGTCGGCGGTGTTCCCATCTGGAACCGAGCATACACCTCGTCCATGACAGTTCAAGCCTTGGGGCGCGGGGTGGCGGGCGGGCTAGAATCGGGTTTCCCACCCCGGCACCGAGGCGAGCATGCGCGGCCTGTACCCCGAGATCGAACCCTTCGACAGCGGCTTCCTGCAGGTGGACGCGCGGCACCGGCTCTATTACGAACAGTGCGGCAACCCGGAAGGCAAGCCGGTGGTGCTGCTGCACGGCGGCCCGGGTGCCGGCTGCGGCGCCAAGATGCGGCGTTTCCACGACCCGGCGAGCTACCGCATCATCCTGTTCGACCAGCGCGGCTCCGGCCGTTCCACGCCGCACGCCGACCTGGTGGACAACACCACCTGGGACCTGGTGGCCGACATCGAAAAGCTGCGCCGGCACCTGGGCATCAGCCGCTGGCAGGTGTTCGGCGGCAGCTGGGGTTCGACGCTGGCGCTGGCCTACGCCGAGGCGCACCCGGGCCAGGTGAGCGAACTGGTGCTGCGCGGCATCTTCATGCTGCGCCGCTGGGAACTGGAGTGGTTCTACCAGCAGGGCGCCTCACGCCTGTTCCCGGAAGCCTGGCAGCGTTACCTGCAGCCCATCCCCGAGGTGGAGCGGCACGACCTGATGAGCGCCTACCACCGCCGCCTGACCTCGCACGAGGAGGCGGTGCGGCTCTCGGCCGCGCGCGCCTGGTCGGTGTGGGAAGCCAGCACCAGCTTCCTGCGCCAGGACGAGGCCTTCATCGACAGCCACGAGGACGCGCACTTCGCGCTCAGCTTCGCGCGCATCGAATGCCACTACTTCGTCAACGGCGGTTTCTTCGACGCCGACGACCAGCTGCTGCGCGACGCGCACCGGCTCAAGGGCATCCCCGGCGTGATCGCGCACGGCCGCTACGACGTGGTCTGCCCGGTGCAGAACGCCTGGGACCTGAAGCAGGCCTGGCCCGAAGCGAAGCTGGAAATCGCGCCGACCGCGGGCCATTCGGCCTTCGAGGCCGAACTCACCGACATCCTGGTGCGCGCGACCGACGGTTTCCGCTGAGCCGGCTTCAGGCCGGCGTGCCGTCCGGGTTGCGCTCGAGCAGCCACAGGCCGGCCCAGAGCTTGGGGTCCATGGAATAACCCTCGGCCATCTTGGCCGAGAGCCAGCGCGGGGCGTCGTCCACCGGCACTTCGTGCACGGTGATGTCCTCGGTTTCGTCGCCGCCGCCGGCGTGCACGCGGGTGAGGCCGCGGGCGCGCACGAAGGCGATCAGCTCGTTGCTCATGCCCGAGCTGGTGGGCCCGACCATCAGCACCTTCACCTCGGAGGCGAGCCAGCCGGTTTCCTCGAGCAGCTCGCGGCGCGCGGCTTCTTCCATGGTGTCGTGGGCGTCGAGGTCGCCGACCAGGCCGGCCGGCATTTCGATGGTGGGCGCGTCCAGAGGGATGCGGAACTGCTCGACGAACAGCAGTTTCCGTTCCGGCGTGACCGCGATGACGATCACCGCGCTGCCGGCGTTGGTGCGCTCGGCGTATTCCCAGTGCCCGCGCTTCACCAGCCGCAGGTACTTGCCCTCGCACATCGTCTTGGCGTCGTCGCTCATGCGGCGATCCTAGCGCGGCTTCAGGCCGACATCAGCCGGCGGCGGGTCATGGGGCCGAAACGCAGGTCTTCACACAGGGCCTCGAGCGCGGTGGCGTCGGGGGCGCGGCGTTCGGCCGTGCCCAGGTCGGACGGCAGCGGCGCGGCCACGTCGATGGTGGCCAGGCGGCGCGAAAGCAGGGCGATCTCGCGGTGCTCGCGCAGGCGGGCCGCGTGCTGGGCGCTGCCGCGCAGGCGCAGGTAGGGCACCTCGTCCAGGCGCTCGTAGAGGTTGTCGAGGCTGCCGAAGTGGCCCAGCAGGGTGGCAGCGGTCTTGGGGCCGATGCCGGGCACGCCGGGGATGTTGTCGATGGCGTCGCCGGTGAGGCCCAGGTAGTCGGCCACCTGGTGCGCGTGCACGCCGTAGCGGGCCTTCACGCCGTCGGCGCGCCAGCGTTCGTTGCGGGCGTAGTCCCACTGCTCGTCGTCGGCGTCGAGCAGCTGGGAGAGGTCCTTGTCGGCCGAGATGATCAGGCCCGCGTGGCCGGCGCGGCGCACCTGGCCCAGCGCGCTGCCGATCAGGTCGTCGGCCTCGTAGCGGCCGTCGGCCAGCACCGGCAGGCCCAGGGCGCGGCAGACCCGCTGGCA
Organism: Arenimonas sp.; assembly: GCA_003497545.1. GTDB lineage: Bacteria > Pseudomonadota > Gammaproteobacteria > Xanthomonadales > Xanthomonadaceae > Arenimonas. The sequence goes on from DNNT01000161.1 coordinate 3,560, forward strand.
GTGCGCGAACTGGCGCTTGAGCTCCTCCGGCGCCGGGTCGCGGTTGGCCTTGTAGGCCGGGTAGATTTCGTTGCGGAAATTGGTGTCCAGCGACTCGTCGAAGGCCACGGCGATGCGCGCCGGGCGTTGGCGTTCGAGCAGTTCGAGCAGGAAGCGGGTGAAGCCGTGCACGGCGTTCACCGGCCAGCCGTCGCGGTCTTCGAACTCGGGTGGCATCGAGTGCCATGCCCGGAACACGTACAGGCTGGCGTCGACCAGGTGGACCGGGCCGCTCATGGCGTCCAGTCGGCGAGCAGGGCGTCGGGGTCGGGGCGCTGGCGTTCGGGCACCTCGCCCGAGGGCGTACCCAGGTGGATGAAGCCCAGCACGGTCTCGTTCGCCTGCAGGCCCAGCCGCGCAGTGACCACCGGGTCGTAGGCGGCCCAGCCGGTCAGCCACTGCGCGCCGAAGCCCAGGGCCTGCGCCGCCTGCAGCAGGGCGAAGCAGACCGCGCCGCCCGACAGCAGTTGCTCCTGTTCGGGCACCTTGTGGCCGGGCGTGAGCCGGCCGACCACCACCAGCACCAGCGGGGCGTGCGAGAAGCGCTGCCGGTCCTTTTCCACGGTGGCGGCGGGCGTGGCCGGGTCGCGCTCGAGCGCACGAGCGGCCAGCAGCTCACCGAGGGCGTGGCGGGCGTCGCCGCGGATGGCCAGGAAGCGCCAGGGCGCGAGCTTGCCGTGGTCGGGCACGCGCACGGCCTCGGCCAGCATGGCCCGGAGCTGGTCGGTGCCGGGGCCGGGTTCGCCCAGTTGGCGGGACGGCACCGAGCGGCGCCGGCGCAGGAAATGCAGGTCGTTCATCGCGCCAAGCCTACCATCCGTCCGTCGGGTTCCCGGGGGGCGTTTTCTGGGAAAGAAGTCACAGTTATCTGTGGCAGGATTGGCCACAATCCCCCCAAAGCGCGTAGTCCCCCCGGCGTGCAGAGGATCCCATGAGCGACATTCCCCTCCCAGGCAGCGAGCGTCCAGGCACCCCGCCGTCCGCCAGGGACCTGGTCGCCGGCATGCACCGCCGCAGCACCGAACACCTGCAGTCCGTGCTGGCGCGCGTGTTCCCCCGCGCCGACGACTGGCTGTTCGACCTGGCCAAGAAGGACGGCGTTCCCGACGGCTCGCCCTACCTGTTCGCCATGCGCGCACTGCGCACGTCGCGCGCGCCGATCGAGCGCGGTTTCCGCGAGCACCTCGACCAGGGCTTCGCCAAGCTCGGCCGCCAGGCCATGCCCGGCGGCGCCGACGGCACGCCGGAACTGACGCTGCTGGAGGAAAGCGAGCTCGAGCAGCAGCTGGCCACCAACCTCACCGCCGAAGCGGTCACCCGCATCCACGGCGCCCAGCTCGACGAACTGTCCGCGCGCCTGGCCCGCATGGTCGGCGTCGCCAAGCTCGAGGCCGACGCCAACCCGCTCAGCGCCCACAGCCTGGCCGCGGCCATCAGCGACGCCCACCGCGGCGTGGAGCTGCCGGCCGACGTGCGCATGGTGCTGTTCAAGTACTACGAGCGCGAACTGATCCACGACCTGCGCGACCTGCTGGTCGACCTCAATGCCCGCCTCGAGGCCGCCGGTTTCCGCGCCGACGTGGCCGCCGCCAAGCCGGCACCGCGCCCGGCCGCCGCGCCCGCCATGCCGCCGCCGGCCACGGCCGACGGTTACGCGCCGGCGGCTTCCGCCTACCCGAACGCCGGCTTCGCCGCCGACCCGGGTGCCGGCGCGGCCGAGGACCGCGCCGTGTTCGACGCGCTGCGCCAGCTGCTGCACGCCTGGCGCCCGGCCAACCAGGCGCAGCCGCAGGGCGGTCGCCAGACCGGCCGCGGTGGCCAGCGTCCGCTGCAGTCCGCCGAAATGATGTCGGTGCTGTCGCTGATGCAGAGCCAGGTGCCGGAGTCGGTGAACGAGGCGCTCGAGCGCCCCGAGGTTTCGCTGGCGGCGCTGCTGAAGAACGAACTGCTGCGCGGTGCCAGCCAGATCGGCCTGCCGCCCGAGCAGGTCAGCATCAGCCAGGACGACGAGGACGCGGTGGACCTGGTCGGCATGCTCTTCGACGTGATGTTCGACGAGCGCGACTTCGAGCAGGCCGCGCGCAAGATGATCTCCCGCCTGGTCGTCCCGTTCGTGAAGGCCGCGGTGATGGACCGTCGCCTGTTCCTGTACAAGACCCACCCGGCGCGCCGCCTGCTGAACTCGCTGGCCGAGGCCGTCGAAGGCAACCGCGGCGAAGGCCCGCAGGAGCGCGAGCTGCTGCAGAAGGCCGAGTCCACCGTGGACCGCCTGATCGCCGAGTTCAACGAAGACCTGGCCATCTTCGAGACGCTGGAGCAGGAACTGCGCCAGTTCCTGGAACAGCATCGCCGCCGCGTCGAGCTGGCCGAGCGCCGCGCCGCCGAGGCCCAGCGTGGCCAGGAGCGACTGGAGCAGGCCCGCGACCTGGCCAAGTTCGAGCTCGACCAGCGCACCCGCGGCCTCGACCCGACCCCGGCCATGCGCGATTTCCTCGAGCGCAACTGGACCCACCACCTTTCCATGATCGCCCTGCGCGAAGGCCCGGACAGCGGCTCCTGGCAGTCGGCGCTGACCGTGGCCGACCGCCTGCTGGCCCTGCTGCCCAAGCCGGGCGACGCGGCCGAGCAGGTCGCGCCGGCGCTCAACGCCATGCGCGAGCCGATCGAAACCGTGCTGGCCAGCTCCGGCATCATCGGCGAGGCGGCGCAGGACGTGATGCGCGGCCTGGCCGACAGCCTCGAGCGCCGCGCCCGCGGCCTCGCCCCGGTGCCCGCGCCCGCGGCCGCCGAAGCGCCGGCCGAGGACAACGTGGTGCCGCTGCCGGGTCGCCGTTCGGCGGTGCACGAGATGCTGTCCGACCTCAAGCCGCGCCTGGAAGTGGTGGGCGGCAAGGCCAGCCTGGACGTCAGCGACAGCGACGTCGAGCAGATGCGCCAGCTCAAGGTCGGTACCTGGATCCACATCGCCGGCGAAGACGGCAAGCACCATCCGGTGAAGCTGTCCTGGGTCAGCCCCATCTCCTCCCGGCTGATGTTCACCAACCGCCGCGGTGTGCGCGTGCTGGTCGCCTCGGTCGAGGAACTGGCCGCGATGAAGCAGTCCGGCAACCTGCTGGTGCGCGAGCAGGAGCAGGTGTTCGACCAGGTGCTGCACCGGGTCATGGGCAAGCTGCGCGAAGACCTGGCCTGAGGCCCCTGCCGCCCCGGCGGCGCTTCCGGTAGCATCCCCCGCATACCCAGCGGGGAGTGCTGCGCATGTCGGTTTGCATCGTGTTCGTCCGTGAGACCGCCGCCGGCGAACGGCGCGTGGCGCTGACGCCCGAAACCGTCAAGAAGCTCGTCGCCCTCGGCGCCCGCGTGCTGCTGCAGCGCGGCGCCGGGGAACCGGCCTTTTTCCCCGATGCCGCCTATGCCGGCGCCGAGTTCACCGACGACGCCGACGCCGCGCTGGCACAGGCCGACGTGCTGGTGTGCGTGCAGCCGCCTGCGAACGAGCGCCTGGGCAAGCTCAAGCCCGGCGCGGTGCTGATCGGCCTGCTGGCACCGCACGCCGACCCGGCGCGCGTCGAGGCCTTCGTCGCCGGCAAGCTCACCGCCTTCCCGCTGGAAAAACTGCCGCGCACCACGCGCGCGCAGGCCATGGACGTTCTGTCCTCGCAGGCGGGCATGGCCGGCTACAAGGCCGTGCTGCTGGCCGCGCAGCTGGCGCCGCGTTATTTCCCGATGCTCACCACCGCGGCCGGCACCATCCGGCCTTCGAAGGTGCTGGTGGTCGGCGCCGGCGTCGCCGGCCTGCAGGCCATTGCCACCGCGCGCCGGCTGGGCGCGCAGGTGGAAGGCTTCGACGTGCGCCCGGAAACGCGCGAGCAGATCGAATCGCTCGGCGGCAAGTTCCTCGACCTCGGTGTCAGTGCGGCGGGCGAGGGCGGTTACGCGCGAGAGCTCACCGCCGAGGAGCGCGCCGAACAGCAGCGCCGGCTGGGCGAACACCTAAAGTCGGTGGACGTGGTGGTCACCACCGCCGCCGTGCCGGGCCGTCCCGCGCCGAAGATCATCACCGCCGCCATGGTGGCCGGCATGAAGCCCGGCAGCGTGGTGGTGGACCTGGCGGCGGAAACGGGCGGCAACTGCGAGGCCACGCGCCCGGGCGAAACCTACGAACAGGGCGGCGTCACCTTCGCCGGCCCGCTCAACCTGGCCAGCCAGGGCGCCATGCACGCCAGCGAGATGTACGCGCGCAACGTGTTCAACTTCCTGGCGCTGTCGCTCAAGGGCGGCGCGCTGGCGCTGGACTGGGACGACGAACTGATTGCCCGCACCTGCCTTGCCCACGCGGGCGAGAAGCGCGGCTGATCAGTCCACCCGCACCGGCACCGGTTCCGGCGCGATGCCGGGGCCACCGAGTTCGAGCCAGGCCCGGCGCTGCTCCGGGCTGAGCTGGCGCCAGCGGGCGTGCAGGGCCTTGCGTTCGGCTTCCGGCAGCGCGCGCATGGCGCGCATCGACTCACGCATCTTCTCGCGCAGCGGCGGCGGCAGGTCGCGGTAGTTGCGCATGCCTTCGCGCATGCGTTCGCGCTGTTCGGGCGTCATGGCCTCCCAGCGCGCGCGTCGCTCGGCGCGCTCGAGCGCCATCACCCGGCGCGAGGCGGGCAGGGTGTCCCAGCTTTCGCGCAGCGGCGCCAGCGCCTGCTGCTGCTTCGGCGTCAGCTCGGCCCAGGCCGGCACCGACACGCCTTCGGGCACCGCCGGCGGGCGGTGNNGGCGGGCGTGGCCAGCGCGCCGGCCAGCAGGGCGATGGCAAAGACGCGCCTCACCGCTGCACCTCGGCCACGGCCACCGGGGCTTCGGCCAGCCAGGCGTACAGGTCGGGGTCTTCTTCCAGCACCAGGGCCTCCACTTCACTGGCGGCCAGCGGGTCGGAGGGCGTGGCGTCGGTGGACGGGCGTTGCGGCAGCCACCAGGCCAGGCCGAGCGCCAGCACGGCGGCGGCGAAGGCGCCGGCCGGCAGCAGGCGCTGGCCGGGCATCGCGCGCGCCGGCTGCTGCGCGGCCTGGCGGGCGCGGCGCAGGCGGAAGGCCATGCCGTGGTCCAGGCCGTCGCTGGCGCGTTCGAACAGGTCGCGCGCACGCGGGGTGATCGGGTCGGGGCGGCTCATCGCCAGTCCTCCAGTTGGATGCGCAGGGCGGCCATCGCCCGCGACAGGTGGGTTTTCACGGAGCCTTCCGAGCAGCCCATGGCGGCGGCGGTTCCGGCGGTGTCCAGGCCCTGCAGTTCGCGCAGCAGGTAGGCCTCGCGCTGGCGCCGGGGCAGCGCGCGCAGGGCCTTGCCCAGGGCCGACCAGGCGGCGGCGTCGGCGTGCCGGCGGGCCGGGTCCTCGTCCGGGTCGGGCAGCATTCCCAGCGGGTCCTCGCGCTCCTCGTCGGGCCGGCCGAGCACCGACAGCACGCGCCGGCGCACGGCGTTGCGGCGGTGCCGGTCGGTGACCTGGCGGCGCAGGATGGACCAGAACAGCGGCGTCCATTCCGCCGGCGGCCGGTCGCGGTAGGACACCAGCCTGATCATGGCCTCCTGCACCGCGTCGAGCGCGTCCTCGCGGTGGCCCAGCGCCAGTTCGGCCATGCGGAAGCCGCGACGCTCCACGGAGGCCAGGAAGGCGTCCAGGGTCGCGGCCTCGTTCGCGGCGGGGCCGGTCATGCCGCCTTATAACGCATCGCCGCCCGGTTGGTTGACCGGGCCGGAGACCCGCTGGCCGGCGCCCACGCTGCGGTTATGATGCCCCGGGAGCGCGCTTTCGCGCGGGGAGGGGACATGGACGGTTTCGTCGCGCTGTACATCTTCATGCTGGCGGCCTTCACCGGCTACGAAATCATCGGCCGCGTGCCGGTGATCCTGCACACGCCGCTGATGTCGGGTTCGAACTTCGTGCACGGCATCGTGCTGGTCGGCGCCATGGTGGTGCTGGGCCACGCCGACACCACGCTCGAGAAAGTCATCGGCTTCGTCGCGGTGCTGATGGGCGCGGGCAACGCGGCCGGCGGCTACGTGGTGACCGAGCGCATGCTCGAGATGTTCAAGTCGTCGAAGAAGGAGGGCGGCGCATGAGCTGGCTGCCGATGCTGGTGAAGGCCAGCTATTTCGCCGCCGCGCTGCTGTTCATCCTCGGCATCAAGCGCATGGCTTCCCCGGTGACCGCGCGCAGCGGCATCCAGTGGGCCGGCGCCGGCATGGTGGTGGCCACCGTGGCCACGTTCGCGGTGCCGGGCCTGCACAACTTGCCCCTGATCGCGCTGGCGGTGGTGCTGGGCACCGCGGTGGCCTGGTGGTCGGGCAAGCGCGTGGCCATGACCGACATGCCGCAGATGGTGGCGCTGTACAACGGCCTGGGCGGCGGTTCGGCGGCGGCGATCGGCGCGGTGGAGCTGCTGAAATTCTCCGACGCGGGCCTCGCGCCCTCGCAGACGGCGCTGGTGCTGGCCGTCATCGGCGCGCTCATCGGCTCGATCTCGCTCACCGGTTCGGTGGTCGCCTGGGCCAAGCTCGACGGCCGCCTCGACAAGCGTTTCACCTTTCCGGGCCAGCAGGCCTTCAACGGCCTGGTGTTCCTGGTGGCGGTGGCGCTGGGCGCGCTCACCGTCTACGGCCTGCAGCAGCCGGTGATCATCGGCTTCTTCGTCGCCGCGCTGGCGGTGGGCATCCTGATGACGCTGCCGATCGGCGGCGCCGACATGCCCGTGGTGATTTCGCTCTACAACGCGCTCACCGGCCTGGCCGTGGCCTTCGAAGGCTACGTGCTGCAGAACGAGGCGCTGATCATCGCCGGCATGGTGGTGGGTGCGGCGGGCACCATGCTCACCCAGCTGATGGCCAAGGCCATGAACCGCTCCATCGCCAGCGTGCTGTTCGGCAGCTTCGGCGCCAGCGGCGAGGCGAAGGAAATCACCGGCGCGCAGAAGCCCATCGAGGCCGGCGACGTGGCCGCGATGATGGCCTATGCCGAACGCGTGGTGATCGTGCCCGGTTACGGCATGGCCGTGGCGCAGGCGCAGCACAAGGTCTGGGAGCTCACCCAGGCCCTGCTCAAGCGCGGCGTGAAGGTGAAGTTCGCCATCCACCCGGTGGCGGGCCGCATGCCCGGCCACATGAACGTGCTGCTGGCGGAGGCGGGCGTGCCCTACGACCTGATCGCCGACATGGACGACATCAACCCGGAATTCCCGACCACCGACGTCTCGCTGGTGATCGGCGCCAACGACGTGGTGAACCCGGTGGCGAAGACCGACCCGGCCTCGCCGATCTACGGCATGCCGATCCTCGACGTCTCGGCCTCGAAGAACACCATCGTCATCAAGCGCGGCAAGGGCACCGGTTTCGCCGGCATCGAGAACGCGCTTTTCTACGCCGACAACACCCGCATGCTCTATGGCGACGGCGCGGCGGCGGTGGCGCAGCTGGTGGCCGAACTCAAGGCGGTGGACGGCGGGCACTGAGCCCGCCTTCCTTGCCTCAGCGGGCGAGGCGCCAGGCCAGCGGCAGGGCCAGCAGGGCCCAGGCC
>DNNT01000111.1:0-15711 GCA_003497545.1 Arenimonas sp.
AGAGCAGCCGCGCGTTGCCGCGCGCCGCGTCGGCGGCCGTTTCAGGCCGCGCCGCGGGCGGCTTCGCCGTCGTCGCCGGCTTCGCTTTCGTCGGCGGGTTCTTCGGTGTCTTCGGTGTCTTCATTCGGTTCCTGCAGGCCGGCGGCGGCGGTGATGCCGGCCACGATGCCCGGCAGCACGGCCTCGAGCACCATCGAGAACAGCGGCCCGCCCAGCACCTTGCCGGCCAGCGAGGGGCCGGCCTTGGGTTCGCGGAAACCCACCGCGAAGCCCAGCGCCAGGCCCGAGAGCACGATGCGGCCCGGCGTGGCGGTGCGCTTCATTTCCGCGGTGAGGTGCGCGCGCGCTTCGGCGATGGTTTCGCGCCGGCGCTGGCATTCCACTTCGGCGGCCTGCGCGGCGGCGATTTTGTCGGCCAGGCTCACGGCGCGGCGTCCTGGTCGGGCAGGCCCTGCAGGCCCAGCTTGATCTGGCGCCGGGTGCCTTCGAAATCGGCGTGGCGCAGCAGCGACTTCGCCCGCAGCACGCCCAGCCAGGCCAGGCCGGCGCTGAGCAGCAGCGGGATGGCGATGGCCACCAGCCAGGGCGCGCCCAGCGCGCGGATGCCGGCCACCAGCAGGGCGGTGAGCAGGCCGTAGGCGGTGGCCACCATCACCATGGCCAGCAGCAGGAACACCAGCGCCTGCACCAGCGCGTCGCGGGCCAGGCCCACTTCGGCGGCGAACAGCTGGCGCAGCGCGTGCAGCGCGCCGACATAGGCGCCGGCGGTGTCGCGCGCGGCCTGCAGCACGGCCTGGGTGTCGTCGCCGAGCTTGCCGGCGCCGGCCGCGGCGCCCGGTTCGGTGTCGGCCATGGCCGGGGCTTACTTGCGGCGGGTGAGGGCGGCGACCAGGTAACCGGCCGCGAAGGCGATGCCGAACGAGGCCAGCGGCTTGCTGCGGATCAGGTCCTCGGCCTGGTCGAGCATGCCGCGGCCCTGGTCGAGCAGGCCCTGGAGCTTCTCGTCGAGTTCGGCGCGCGCTTCCTTGGCGGCCGCGGCGCCGGCTTCCAGCGCGTCGGTGACGCCCGACTTGAGCGCTTCGCGCGCCTCGCCGAGGTTTTCCTTGGCCTGGTCGATGTGGCGGGCTTTTTCTTCCGGGGAAGGGCTCATGGCGGGCTCCTCTGGGACGTTGTCGCCACCTTACACCGTCGCCGTGTCCGGCGGCGGCGTCACGGCATTACTGCATCACCAGATAACCCACGCGGCCGCCGCGCACCACGTCGAGCTGCAGCTGGCGCGGGGCGTCGGCCAGGCGGTCGCGGAAGGCCTGCAGGTCGTCCACCCGGCGCTGGTTGATGCCGCGGATGTAGTCGCCCGGGNNCCCGATTCGGCGGCGCGGCTGCCGGGTTCGACCTTGCTGGCCACCACGCCGTACAGGCCCTGCTGGCGCACGCGTTCGGGCAGTTCGGTGAGGGTGGCGCCGGCCAGGCGCGGGTCGATCTGGCTGCCGTCCACTTCGGTGGCGCGCGCCTTGAGCACGGCCTGCACGCTCAGGCGGCGGTCGTCGCGCAGCAGGTCCAGCGCCACCGGCTTGTCCACCGGCAGCAGGCCCTCGAGGTTGCGCAGCGACTGCGCGCCGTATACCCGCTCGCCGTTCGCGGCCACCACCAGGTCGCCCGGGCGCACGCCCGCGGCTTCGGCCGGCGAGCCCCGGTAGACGCGGGTCACCAGCGCGCCGCGCTGGTTGTCGGGCAGGCCCAGCTGCTCGGCCAGGCGGGGGCTGAGGTCTTCGCTGTCCACGCCCAGCGAGCCGCGGCGGACTTCGCCGTAGGCCAGCAGCTGGCGCTTCACCTCGTCGGCCAGGTTCACCGGGATGGCGAAACCCAGGCCGATGTTGCCCGCGGCGCTGCCGCGCGGGTTGAAGCTGGCGGTGTTGATGCCCACCAGTTCGCCGCGCAGGTTCACCAGCGCACCGCCGGAATTGCCCGGGTTGATGGAGGCGTCGGTCTGGATGAAGTTCTGGTAGCCCAGGCCCTGCAGGCCGCTGCGGCCCACGGCCGAGACGATGCCGCTGGTGACGGTCTGGCCCAGGCCGAAGGGATTGCCCACGGCCACCACGAAATCGCCCACCCGCAGGCGGCTCGAATCGGCCAGCGGGATGGCCACCAGGTCTTCGGCCGGGATGCGGATGACGGCCACGTCGGTGTCGGGGTCGGAGCCGATGAACTCGGCTTCCAGGGTGCGGCCGTCGGCCAGGGGGACCGAGACGGCGTCGGCGTTCTCGATGACGTGGTGGTTGGTGAGCACCAGGCCGCGTTCGGCGTCCACCACCACGCCCGAGCCCAGCGACTGCTGGGTGCGCTGCTGCGGCATGCCGGGCATGCCGAACAGTTCGGCCAGCGGGTTGCGCACGCGCACCACCTGCTGGCTGTAGATGTTCACCACCGCCGGGGTGACCTTTTCCAGCATGGGTGCCAGCGAGGGCAGGGCCATGCCTTCCAGCTGGGCCGGCAGGGCGGCTTCGGCGGTGCGCGGCAGGGCCAGGCGGGCGGCGGTGTCGAGCGCGGCCTCGCCCCGGGTCGGCGGCGCGGCTTCGGCCGGGGCGGCGGGCTGGGCCAGCCAGTGGCTGGCCCCANNTGGCCCCGGCGCCAGCCAGGGCGGCGGTCAGCAGGGCGGCGGCAGCGGTGGCGGGTCGCATCGGGCGGTCTCCTGGGCGCGGGCGATGAACAAGATGAACGGGATAGCAGATGGGAGCAAAACCGCGGCTGGACAAGGGGCGTCCCGGACCGTGGCGGGGTGGTTCCACGGTACCGGGAAGCGCCAGCAACGGGTTCCGGCGGCGTCTCAGGACAACTCTGGGAGTGCCGTGGAACATCTTGAAGCGGTTGCCTTTTCGGGCGGTTTCCTCGTGTTGACAGCCCCCCCGGCGAGGGGTAGTTTTGCTTTCCGCTGCCACTACATCTTGTGTCGGGCAGCGGGGGGCGGCCCCAAGGCTTGGGGTCGCAAGCTTGCACGACGCGACGGCGAGACGGCATGCGGGAACAGGGACGGACATCGCGGATTGCCCAGGGCCAAGCCCCACGGGCGGGCGTCGGGTCCCCGGGGTTTCCGGCCGGCATCACCCGATAAGAAATCAGACAAAGACGCCTCCCCCCGGGGGCGTCCCGGGAGGAAAAAAAGACTCATGAGCACGGTTCGCCTCGAGGCGGTAAAGACCAACGCGGCGCAGGACATCGAGATGCAGCCGGCGTCCTATGACATCTGGGACAAGAAGTACCGCCTCAAGACCAAGAAGGGCGACCCGGTCGACGCCAGCATCGACCACACCTACCAGCGCGTGGCCAAGGCCCTGGCCGAGGCCGAGCCCACCGCCGAGAAGCAGAAGTACTGGTACGAGCGCTTCCTCTGGGCCCTGCGCCGCGGTGCCATCCCGGCCGGCCGCATCACGTCCAATGCCGGTGCGCTCGAGCACAAGCCGGCCACCAGCACCATCAACTGCACCGTGTCGGGCACCATCACCGACTCGATGGACGACATCCTGGGCAAGGTCCACGAGGCCGGCCTGACGCTCAAGGCCGGCTGCGGCATCGGCTACGAGTTCTCCACCCTGCGCCCCCGCGGCGCCTACGTGTCCGGCGCCGGCGCCTACACCTCGGGCCCGCTGTCGTTCATGGATATCTACGACAAGATGTGCTTCACCGTCTCGTCGGCCGGCGGCCGCCGCGGCGCCCAGATGGGCACCTTCGACGTGGCCCACCCGGACGTGAAGGAATTCATCGGCGCCAAGCGCGAGGACGGCCGCCTGCGCCAGTTCAACCTGTCGCTGCTGGTCACCGACGAATTCATCCACGCCGTCGAGGCCGACGCCGACTGGCCGCTGGTGTTCCCGGTGAACGTCAAGGAAGCCGGCGACGTGGACGTCAACGACCCGAAGCAGGTCATCTGGCGCGACTGGCCGCACAGCGAAAACTACGTGACCCGCGAAGACGGCATGGTGGCCTGCAAGATCTACGGCCACATCCGCGCCCAGCAGCTGTGGAACCGCATCATGGCGTCCACCTACGACTTCGCCGAGCCGGGTTTCATCCTGATCGACCGCGTCAACGAGATGAACAACAACTGGTGGTGCGAAACCATCCGCGCCACCAACCCCTGCGGCGAGCAGCCGCTGCCGCCCTACGGCGCCTGCCTGCTGGGCTCGGTCAACCTCACCAAGTTCGTGCGCGACCCGTTCACCGACAAGGCGCGCTTCGACTGGGAGGAATACAAGGAAGTCGTGCGCGTGTTCACCCGCATGCTCGACAACGTGGTGGAAGTGAACGGCCTGCCGCTGCAGCAGCAGCGCGACGAGATCATGCGCAAGCGCCGCCACGGCATGGGCTTCCTGGGCCTGGGCAGCACCGTGACCATGCTCAAGATGAAGTACGGCGAGGCCGATTCGGTGAAGTTCACCGAGGACGTGAGCCGCGAAATGGCCCTGGCGGGCTGGGAAGTGGCGCTGAGCCTGGCCAAGGAAAAGGGCCCGGCCCCGATCATGGACGAGGAGTTCAAGGTCACCGCCGAAATGCTGCGCAAGCGCCCGGAGATGAAGAAGGACGGCTGGAAGGTCGGCCAGAAGATCAAGGGCCGCCAGCTGCACGCGCTGTACTCGCGCTACATGCAGCGCGTGGCCACCGTGGCCCCGGAGCTGGTGAAGGAGCTGGCCGAGAGCGGCGCGCGCTTCACCCACCACAGCTCGATCGCGCCCACCGGCACCATCTCGCTGTCGCTGGCCAACAACGCCTCCAACGGCATCGAGCCCAGCTTCGCGCACCACTACAGCCGCAACGTGATCCGCGAAGGCAAGAAATCCAAGGAAAAGGTCGAGGTCTTCAGCTACGAGCTGCTGGCCTACCGCACCCTGGTCAACCCCGAGGCCATGCCGTTCAGCACCGACGAGAAGACCCGCCTGCCGGACTACTTCATCTCGGCCGACGACATCACCCCGAAGGCGCACGTGGACATCCAGGCCGCCTCGCAGAAGTGGATCGACTCGTCGATCTCCAAGACCGCGAACGTGCCCACCGACTACCCGTACGAAGACTTCAAGGACATCTACCTCTACGCCCACAAGCAGGGCCTGAAGGGCTGCACCACCTTCCGCTTCAACCCGGCCGCCTTCCAGGGCGTGCTGGTGAAGGAGGCCGACCTGGAGAACACCACCTACCGCTTCGAGCTCGAGGACGGCACGGTGGTGGAGGCCAAGGGCAACGAGGAGATCGAATACGACGGCGAGTTGCACAGCGCCGCCAACCTGTTCGACGCGCTCAAGGAAGGTTATTACGGCAAGTTCTGACTGCGCGTTCACCTAGGCTTGCGGCACAGGCCGCGGGGTTCCATGACGAGGAGAGCGGTAATGAGCAACGGCAACGGAGTCACGGCGGCCATTTCCAGTGCCGCCGACAGCGTCAGCGAGAAGGCCCAGGAAATCGGCGGCGCCATCGCCCACCAGGCGGACGTCGTGGTGAAGGCGGCCAAGAAGAAGGCCGCCCCGGTGATCCGCAAGGCCAAGGCGCAGGTCAAGAAGGCCGAGAAGTCCGAGGCCGGCAAGGCGGTGAAGAAGGCCGTCGCCGGCGCGAAGAAGAAGGTCAAGGCCGCGGTGAAGGCGGTCGAGGCCAAGGTTGGAGGCAAGAAGGCGGCGCCCAAGAAGAAGGCGGCTCCCAAGAAAAAGGCCGCGGTGAAGAAGGCCGCGCCGAAGAAGAAGGCAGCCGCCAAGAAGGCGCCGGCCCGCAAGGCCGCGGCCAGGAAGGCCGCGCCTAAGAAGAAGGCTGTTGCCAAGAAGGCGCCGGCCCGCAAGAAACCGGCCGCCAAGAAGGCGGCGGCGAAGAAGGTCGCCCGGAAGCCGGCGGCCCGCAAGACGACGGCCCGAAAGGTTGCCAGGAAGCGCTAAAGCCTGAGGCTGTCCCGATTGTCGTACCCCGTCCCCCCGCCGCCCGCGGCGGGGGGCTCCGGGCGAAATCCCCCCGCACCACATAAGCGAAAAGAACCGAGCATGGCCATCAAGATCAGCAAGAAAATCAAGGGTTACAGCGTCCAGAAGCCGGAAGACAAGGCCAAGGAGGCTGCCGCGCCCGTCGCCGCGCCCGTGGTCGTGCAGGAGCCGGAATCGAACATCATTCACATGCACGAGAAGGTCGAGCGGCCGGAAGTGCTGGTGGGTTCCACCTACAAGATCAAATCCCCGCTGGTCGAACACGCCATGTACGTGACGATCAACGACATCGTGCTCAACCCGGGCACGGAACACGAACTGCGCCGCCCGTTCGAGGTGTTCATCAACTCGAAGAACATGGACCACTTCCAGTGGATCGTGGCGCTGACCCGCATCATGAGCGCCGTGTTCCGCAAGGGCGGCGACGTCACCTTCCTGGTGGACGAGATGAAGGCGGTGTTCGACCCGCGCGGCGGCTACTTCAAGGCCGGCGGCGTGTACATGCCGTCCATCGTGGCCGAGATCGGCTCGGTGGTCGAAGAGCACCTCAAGTCGATCGGCATGATCCTCGACCCGGAACTGGGCGAGGAGCAGAAGCGCCTGATCGCCGAAAAGCGCGCCGCCTACGAGGCCCGCGCAAAAAAAAAGTCCAGTGATTCCGGCCTGAGCGGTGCCCCCGCCGGTTCCGGCACCGAAGGCGCCCGCGGCGCCGACGAGGCGGTGCAGGTGACCGGCGAGGGCGCCTCTTTCCCGCCCAGCGCCACCATGTGCTTCAAGTGCAACACCAAGGCCACCGTCATCATGGACGGCTGCGCCACTTGCCTGAATTGCGGCTACAGCAAGTGCGGCTGACTGTTGTCAGTGACGGATAAAGAGTCCGACTTCGTTATTTGGAAGCACCTCGCCATCGGGGCGCCTGACGCTGAGTCAGATGCAGACCTCCTCAAAGACTGTTACATCGATACTGGGACGATGTCGGTGCTACGTGACCTTGAAAGTCACGCCTCGATCATCGTTGGCAGGACGGGCCAAGGAAAGACCGCCCTACTAATTCGGTTGGAACAAGTTGAGTCGAACACAATCAGGCTCAACCTCTTCGAGCTTGCCTTCAGGTATGTTGAGAACTCCACGGTGCTTCGATTCTTCGAAGATTCCGGGGTCAATTTGGATCTCTTCTATCGACTCCTGTGGCGGCACGTCCTCGTCACGGAACTCATCAAGAAGCGATACTCTCTGCGAGACCGGAGTGGGTTTGAGAGATGGCTAGACGGGCTACATCTGAGGTTCAGGCCCGGCACGCCTAAGGCGAAAGCCTTGGAGTACATGCTTCAATGGGGTGATTCCTTTTGGGAAGAGACTGAAGTTCGACTAAAAGAGGTCACATCGAAGCTGGAGAATGAGTTGGAGTCGTCGGTTGAGGGCACAGCTTTCAAGGCGAAGCTGCGGCTCNNAGAAGAACGTCGCGAAGTCTCTTCGCGAGGCTCTGCTGTAGTTAGTAGGGTCCAGATCAAGGAGTTATCTCAAATCGTAGATCTGCTTGACGAACACTTCTTTGATGACCGACAGAAGCCCTACTTTGTTCTGATTGACTCACTTGATGAGGAGTGGGTTTCATCTGCGGCTAGACTGAAGTTGATCCGTTCACTGCTGGAGGAAATTCGATCCTTCCGGAGGGTGCGCCACGTCAAGGTCGTTTGCGCATTGCGTCAAGACCTAATCGAGCAGGTCTTTGAGGCCACTCGAGACGGTGGCTTTCAGGAAGAGAAGTACGAAGCCTACTACGCGCACATAGTTTGGACGCGATCTGAGTTAATTAGCCTTGTCGAGGCCCGCGTTAGCGAGGTTTTCAAGAGACGTTACACGAATCGAATTGTACGACTTGCTGACATATTTCCGTCTGCACGGTCTGGCCGTGAGCCGCTAGACCACATCATTGAGCGAACGTTTAATCGACCTCGCGACGTGATCAGCTACGTCAATGAATGCTTCAGGCTCGCCGCAGACCGTCCGCGAATATCATGGAAGGTCATTCAGGATGCTGAGACGCCATATTCGAAGAAGCGGCTAAAGGCCCTCTTGGATGAGTGGTTAGTTCAATATCCGTCCCTGCCAGCAACGATTGACTGCCTTAAGGGGTTCCCTGAGTCATTTACTCGGGCCGCATTCAACAAGGGGCTGGTTGATGGGCTCGCAACTCAGCTCTGTACGATGCATGCACAGGACCCGCTGATAAGGGCGTTTAAGCAGGCATATACAGATCACAAGTCCTCAATTTCCGACGGTGATCTGGTCTGTGCAATTCTGCAGTTGCTCTTTCATGTTGGGGTTGTTGGTCTGAAGACGGGTGAGGAGTCAGCTTGGCTTTGGGCATCAAGAGATCAGGCGTCCGTTACCTGGGGTGACGTCAAGCGAAGTAGTCACATCCGAGTTCATAAGATGTTTTGGAAGGCGCTAGAAATTCGTGTACAGGTTTGGAACTCGGCTGGGCAACCCTAGCCTGAACTGGACCAAGGCCTTGTGAGCTTGTATGGGTGCGAGTTTGTTTCATGGCTCCTGGTTGATTTTGGCAAATTGATGTTTGTTACAGGGCTTGTCGCGTCTCCGTCGGGTGTCTCGCGGTGCCTTAGGTCGCGCGGCCTCAAGATACATTTTTTTGGCTTAGCCCTCTTGAATGCGGGTACGGAGTTCGGCCTCTGTTCTCGAGTTGCGAGCGTATTCAGTCTGGGTGTCGGTGATCTTTCGAGCTTGCGGAGTGTCTCGATTTGGGGGTGGCTTCATGGGGAATCGCTCTGTATTTCGGCGACTAAACCTTCCGGTGCTGGTAAGTGCACTTCCCTTGGTTATCGCTTGGTTCTACTTCATTGGAAGAAGTTATCTTGAGGGCTATTACAGTAGCTTTGGCGTCGATTATTCATTCATCAGGCCAGACTTTCATGATGCTCTGCTCGTTGGCGCAAAAGGGCAGGCGGGGATGCTGGGCGCAATAGTCGCATTGGTGCTGGGGCTGGTGGCTTATTTATTGTCGATCACTTTTGCCTCAGAGCTTCTAGTTAGTCTCTTCCGTAAAGACTGGCCTGAGTGTTCCCGACTTCTTCGATCGATTCATAAGCCTTGGCTGTGGAGGAAAGAAAAGTTTGCCGCCGCGAGTGAGGGGTATGGGCGGCGGCTAAGAGATGATGCAGTTGGCCCGACTGCCTTGATGATGATTGGCTTTATTCTTGTGTCCTTTGGGTTTACTCGCCAGGTCGGCGCTTGGATTGGACAAGAGCAGATCGATGCGCTGAGCGGTGATCGCAGATCGGTTGACGGCGCACTCATTGTCTACCGACTTGGCTCTAGAATTGAGTCAAAGAAGGCATACGTTATTGGCTGCGGAGAGGCAGCCTGTGCGTTCTGGCAAGGTGAATTTGCTTTCCAATTGCCCCGTGCTTCTATTGTTGAAATTAGGTCGAATTAGCAATCAGGTGCCGGCAAGAGCGCTGGCATTTCAGGCCGGTAGATTCCGGCTCCATAGACTTGGCGGTGGCCGAGGTCGAATTGGGCCAGTAGCTGTCTTTCCAACTGCAATTTCATTGAATCGTGCTGCCGGGAAAGATGGCCCCCTGTCGCCATAGTGCCGATTTTTGGCTTCGTGAGTCGGTCTTGCCCAATTGCTGTAATTGAGGAGCTTAGGCTTGGTCAGGCGAAAATCTCAGGCCATCGAGGAGCGTCGTTCTGTGCCCACTCGTCTTTCCCTTCCGCGGGCTGAGGTGGAGGAGAAGTTGGCGGCACGAATAAGTGCTGGCCGTGAGATCCAGAACCTTGGGATTCTGAGTGAAGAGGGCCTCGAGGGCGCTCGAGCCAAGAGAACAAAGTGGAACGCCTACAACATTGAGCTTCTGAAGCGTTGCTTTGAGCCCGATTCAATCGCGGAAGAATATGAATCTGTTTCATTGCTGGGGGTGATATACACAAATGCTCCTCTTTCCCGGCGTGTGGAATCGTTCCGGGCGGGCTTAGGTAAGAAGCTCACCTGTCTGGAATCGATACTTGAGAGGTTGGATCTTATTCCGGGCGATTCCAGAGGCGCGGAATCTTCGGCTACAACTGATAGAGGCCATCAGAAGAATGCTGCCTTCATCGTTCATGGTTCTGATGAGGCGGCCAAGACGCGCGTTGCCCGTTTTGTCGATCGGCTTGGAGTGCGTGCAGTGGTGCTGCATGAGCAGCCCAACCGGGGTCAAACGATCATTGAAAAATTCGAAAGCAATGCAGCAGATGTTGGGTTCGCTATCGTCCTCTTGACCGCGGATGACGTGGGCGCACCGAAGAATTCACTCAACTCAATTAGGCCGCGAGCGCGGCAGAACGTTTTGCTGGAGTTGGGGTACTTCTGTGCCGCGCTGGGGCGGGAAAAGGTCTGCGTCCTTTACGAGGATGGAGTCGAGATTCCGTCTGACTATTTGGGCGTGGTCTATACGCCGTTCGATTCGGCTGACGGCTGGCAATTGAGGTTGGCCAAGGAAATGAAGGAGGCTGGCCTCGACATTGACCTCAATAGGGTCATCTAGATCTTATTTCTCAGTCTCGAACTGCAGCCGCTCGTTGCGAATCCACCCACGCTCGCTGTGGCGGTCTTCGCACCAGCAGGCGCCGTGCTTCGGGTCTTCCCAGATCAGGCGCACGGTGTCGCCGGGTTCCACGGTGAGTTCGGCGCTGCAGTATTCGGCCTTGGCCTGGGGGCGGCCGGCATTCATGTCGATCAGGTCCAGCGGCACCCAGCCGGCGCTGAGCTGGCCATCCTCGGCCCAGACGTAGCCCGGGCGGTCCGGGTGGGCGTGGCGCACGTACACCGGGTCGCCCGGCTTGAGCGTGAGCGGGATGGCGTCGGGGCTTTCCTGGGGCGCGGTGACCTGCGCGTTGATGGCTTTCAGCGTATTCACGAGGCGGTGGCTCCCGCTCCCCCTGCAGGAGCGCCATGTGAAGGATACGTTCACCGCGCCCCGCTGGTCAGCCCCCAGGCGCCACCCGCCCGAAACCCGGCAAAAATGTGATGCAGGTCACGGTTTCACGGGCCAAACGGGCCCCCAATGTCTCCCCGGACCCTTCGCAGGATGGACCGGCCGTGATTCCCGTTTACATCGCCCAGAACGAACTGGACGCGCAGCTGGTGCAGGAGCTGCTGGTCACCTCCGGCATCGCCGCCCACATCTTCGGCCCGCAGGTGGCGGACCCCTCCGGCGCCCTGGCCACCACGCCGCAGATCCGCGTGGTGGTGGAAAGCGACGAGGCCGACGAGGCCCGCCTGCTGGTGCAGGAATGGCAGACCGCCCCGGCCCCCGAGGAGTTCGAGTTCGACGATGGCCTGCTCGACAGCAAGGGCTTCGACGAAATCGAGGAAATCAGCTTCACGCCCGGCGACCCCGACCTGCCGGCCTGAGCGGCGCGACTTCCGACACATCCCCGGCCAGCCCCACCGCGCCACACTGGCCCCATGGCCCTGCACCCGCTCGACAACCCCGCCTTTGATTCGCTGGCGAACCGCCACCGCGGCCTGGCGCTCGCGCACGGCGAGGTGCTGCGCTACCCGGCCGACATCGCCCCCTTCCTGGGCGTGCCGCGCGACGGCCACGCCGACGCCGTGGCGCTCGAAGCCCTGGTGCCGCCCGGCGACACCGTGCTGGTGATCGGCCCGCACCCGGCGCCGCCGCCGGGTTTCGTGCTCGAACCGCAGTTCACCCTGGTGCAGATGCACTGCCCGCAGCCGCTGGCGGAAACGCCGGGGCCGGACATCGTCGAGCTCGGCGATGACCGCCACGCCGACCTGCTGGAACTGGTCGCGCTGGTGTACCCGCACTACTTCCGCCCGCGCGCCATGGCCATGGGCCGCTACTTCGGCCTGTATGAAAACGGGCGCCTGGCGGCCATCGCCGGCGAACGCATGGGCCCGCCGGGCTTCCGCGAAGTCAGCGCCATCTGCACCCGCCCCGAACACCTGGGCCGCGGCCACGCGCGCCGGCTCACCGCCTTCCTGTGCAACGACCTGCTGGCCGGCGGGCTGGAACCCTTCCTGCACGTGAGCCCGTCGAACACGCGCGCGCTGGGGCTTTACGAAAGCATGGGCTTCCGGCACCGCGCCGGGCTGGCCTTCTCTTCGCTGCAGCGCGTCAGATTGTGACGTGCGGTGACACGGTTAGTGATAGTTAACGCGTCCCGTTGCGCTGCCGCACCCAATCACCCCGCGTTCTGACAACTCCGTCACATTTGCCGGCGGGTTGGCACGAGTCTTGCTGAACAACCCGCCAGGCGGACACAGATCCGCCCGGGAGGCGGGTGGTTTAGGGGGCGCCGGGCCAACAGGGCCTGGCGACTGCGTTTGGGGATGATCCCGCGAGGGGTCCTGTTCGACACCTGACACTTGGCGACCCGGAACCGGGTAAGGCAGGCACGCGTTTGCGCCTGCCTTACCCGGTTCCGCGCTGCCGCACGCCTGCATCCCGAGAACGCCGCCGGGCAACCGGTGCCCGTGCCCACGAACGGATCCAGGTCAATGAGCAAATCGAAAGCCTCGCCCCTCGCCCGCCTTGGCCTCGCAGCCCTGGCCCTGCTGGCCGGCCTCCTGCCGGCGCTGGCGGGGGCCTCCAGCACCATCCGCAGCTTCGACCAGCGCTACCAGTTCACGGGCCGCGCCGATTCGGTGCTGGTGGGCAACCAGTTGCTGAACTGCTCCGACGCGGCCTCCGCATGCCCCGCGGCCCGCAACGGCACGGGCAACAACAACAACTTCAACATGGGCTACGTGGACGTGGACGCCGACGGCGGCACGTTCAATTCCAGCACCGCCAACCTGGCGCTGCCGGCCGGTTCGACGGTGCTCCGGGCCTACCTGTACTGGGGCGCCGACACCAGCGCGGGCTCCAGCGGAACCGCCGCGCCCACGCCGGCCAATCGCGGCCAGGTGCGCTTCTCCGCCGCCGGTGGCGGCTACACCANNGCACTGGTCGTGGCGGCCGGCAACGGCACCTATGCCGTGGCCAACGTGCAGGCCGGCACCGGCCAGGACCGTTACGCGGGCTGGGGCCTGGTGGTGATCTACGCCAATGCCAGCCTGCCGCTGCGCAGCCTGACGCTGTTCGACGGCTCGCTCAACATCAACAGCACTGCGCCCAGCAGCATCACGACCCCGGTTTCCGGCTTCCGCACCCCCTCGACCGGCGCGGTAGACGCCCGCATCGGCCTGATCGCCTTCGAGGGCGACAACAACTTCACCGGCGACCAGTTCCTGGTCAACGGCAGCAACATCAGCGACGCGCTCAATCCGACGACCAACATCTTCAACTCCACCAACTCGCGCCTGGGCGTGGCGCAGTCGGGCCGCAACCCGCTGCAGTCGAACATGCTCGGCTTCGACATCGACTACATCCCGGTGGCGACGGGCGTCATCGCCAACAACGACACCTCGGCCAGCCTGACTTTCACCACCAGCAGCGAAACCTATTACCCGATCGCGCTGCTGTTCCAGACCAACGTCTACGAGCCGGAGATCGTCACCAACTTCAGCAAGGCGGCCACCGACGTCAACGGCGGCGAGTTCCGCCCGGGCGACATCCTCGAGTACACCATTTCGCTCAGCAACACCGGCGACGACGCCTCCGACCAGACCGTCATCACCGACCCGCTGCCGCTGGGCCTGACCTACGTGCCCGGCACGATCGAAGTGCTGACCGGCCCGAACGCCGGCGCCAAGACCGACGCCACCGGCGACGACCAGGCCGAATACGACGCCGGCACCCGCACCGTCACCGTGCGCGTGGGCACGAGCGCCGACGCCGCCACCGGCGGCCGCGTGACGCCGGTGCCGCAGGCCAATTCGTCCACCTCGCTGCGCTTCCGCGCCCAGATCGACCCGGTGCAGCCGGACGGCGCCTCGCTGGCGAACATCGCCGGCATCAGCTACGTCGGCGCCACCAGCGGCACGCCGGCCACCGGTTCGAGCTCGCCCTCGACGGTGAACGTCTCGCGCGACGCCGACCTGGCCATCGGCAAGACCGGCCCGGCCAGCGTCGCGGCCGGCGGCCCGCTGCAGTACGTGCTCACCGTCACCAGCCTCGGCCCCGACGCCGCGGACGGTGCGACGGTCACCGACAACATGCCGGCCGGCATCACCAACGTCAGCATTGCCTGCGCGGCCACCGGCGGCGCCACCTGCCCGGACACCACCGGGTTGACCACGCTGTCGGCGCTGGCCATTCCGACGATGCCGTCGGGCGGCCAGCTCACCTTCACCATCGACGGCACGGCGCCGGCTGCCGCCACCACGCTCAGCAACACCGCGAGCGTCAGCGCGCCGGCCGGCACCAACGACCCGACCCCGGGCAACAACAGCGCCGGCCCGGTGGACACCACCGTGCAGGCCGCCCTCGACCTGGCCACCACCGGCACGCTCACCACCGCCGGCACCATCCGCACGGGAGACGCGGTGGCCTATTCATTCACGGTCACCAACAACGGCCCGGTGGCCGCCACCGGCGCGCCCTTCGCGCTGCCGATGCCGTCCGGCCTGGCCGGTGCCAGCTGGACCTGCGCCCCGGTGCCGGCCTGCGGCACCGGCAGCGGCACCGGCGACATCGCCCTGTCGCTGACCCTCGCCAACGGCGAAGCCCTGACGATCACCCTCACCGGCACCGCGCCGGCCACCACGCCCGCGACGATCGGCGCCGCCACCGGCACCGTTTCGGCCCCGGCCGGCCTCAGCGACACCGACACCAGCAACGACAGCGCCACCGTGCCCGCCATCACCGTGCAGGCCCGGGAGGTCGTCGCCACCAATGATTCCGGCACCGTGGCCAATGGCGCCGCCGGTGGCACCGCCGTCGCGAACGTGCTGGCCAACGACACGCTCGACGGCAACCCGGCGACGCTGGCGACGGCGTCGCTGTCGCAGGTGTCCACCACNNGTGTCCACCACGAACCCGAACGTCACGCTCGATCCCGCCACCGGCGCGGTGAGCGTGGCCCCCGGCACGCCTTCGGGCAGCTACACCGTCGTCTACCAGATCTGCGAACTGGCCAACCCCACCAACTGCCAGCAGGGCACGGTCACCGTCACGGTCACCAATACGCCGCCGGTGGTGCAGGACGACAGCGTGGGCGTGGTGGAATCGAGCAGCGGCAACGCCGTGGACGTGCTGGCCAACGACAGCGACGCCGAGGACGGCGCGCCGGTGGTCACCGTGGCCAGCGGCAGCAGCGCCAACGGCGGCAGCTTCAGCTGCACCGCCACCGGCTGCAGCTACACCCCGGCGCCGGGTTTCACCGGCACCGACAGCTTCACGTACGAGGCCTGCGACGCCGGCGGCGAATGCCGCACGGCCACGGTGAACGTCACCGTGGCGGCGCGCACCCTGGCCATCACGGCCACCCCGGCTTGCATCGCGGACGCGGCCTACCTCGATTACAGCATCGCCNNGCCACCATCCAGTGGATCGACAGCCTTGGCAACGTCGTGCAGACGCTGTCGAACCAGCCGCTCAGCGGCCAGCTGCTGTGGCCGGGCATGGTGCTCACCGGCGGCGTGCCGACCGACTGGCCGGGCTGGGTGCTCACCGGCGGCGTGTGGGTGCAGGCGGCGGACGGCTTCGAAAACGTGCGCCCGAACGCCACCGTGCGCATCACGGTGAACCCGACCGAGGACGTGGTCGTGGCCTATCCGCCGGCCACCGCGGTTTGCGCCGCCGCGCCGCCCGCCAACGCGGCGCCGCTGGCCGCCGACGACGCCGGC
>DNNT01000111.1:15730-15883 GCA_003497545.1 Arenimonas sp.
GGCCGCGGGGTTCCAGGGCACCGACACCTACCAGTACACGATTACCGACGCCGCCGGCCTGACCGCCACGGCCACGGTCACCATCACGGTCGGCTGGCTGCCGCTGCTGCCGGGCGACGACACCGGCACGGTGGCTTCCGGCGCCGCCGGCGG
>DNNT01000056.1 GCA_003497545.1 Arenimonas sp.
GCATCGCCTACTCCGGCCAGTTCGAATATCTCGAGCGCGCCGCCAACCGCCTGAAGATCGTTGTGCCGGCGACGCTCGCGATCATCTTCCTGCTGCTCTACCTCAACTTCCGCCGCGTCGGCGAATCGCTGATCGTGATGCTCTCGGTGCCCTTCGCCCTGGTCGGTGGCGTGTGGCTGCTCTGGGCGCTGGACTACAACCTGAGCGTGGCCGTGGCCGTCGGATTCATCGCCCTGGCCGGCGTCGCGGCCGAGACCGGCGTCGTGATGCTGATCTACCTCAACCAGGCGCTGGAAGCCCGGGCCGACGCACGTCGCGCGCAGGGCGGGGCGCTTTCCGTCGGCGACCTCGCCGAGGCGATCGTCGCGGGCGCGGTGGAGCGCGTCCGCCCGAAGATGATGACCGTCGTGGCGATCATGGCCGGCCTGCTGCCGATCATGTGGAGCACGGGCACCGGTTCGGAGGTGATGCGGCGCATCGCGGCGCCCATGGTTGGGGGTATGGTGTCGTCGACGGCGCTGACGCTGGTGGTCATCCCGGCGATCTATGCGCTGGTGAAACAACGCGCGATCTCCCGCGCCAACAAGAGTCTTGCCGGAGGAGGCCTGCCATGAGCCACCCGCACCGACCAGGAAACCCGGAACTGCCCGGGGGCGCGGCCCCCGGCACGCGCTACACCTGCCCCATGCATCCCGAGATCATCCGGGACGCGCCCGGCACCTGCCCCAAGTGCGGCATGGCGCTCGAGCCCATGATGCCCAGCGTCGAGGACGCAGAATCGCCCGAGCTCGCCGACTTCACCCGGCGGTTCTGGGTCACGCTTCCGGCGACCCTGGTCGTCCTGGCGCTGGCCATGGCCGGGCACCGCTGGGGCGCGCTGGACGCCGCCACGCGGACCTGGATCGAGCTGGCGCTGTCGACGCCCGTGGTGGCCTGGGCGGCGGCGCCGTTCTTCGCCAGGTGGGCGACGTCGCTGCGCACCGGCCAGCTCAACATGTGGACGCTGATCGGCACGGGCGTGGGCGCGGCCTACCTCTACAGCGTGGTCGCCACCGTCGCGCCCGGGATCTTCCCGCCTTCGTTCCGCGAACACGGGCGCGTGGGCGTGTATTTCGAAGCGGCGGCCGTGATCGTGTCGCTGACCTTGCTGGGCCAGATGCTGGAGCTGCGGGCCCGCTCGCAGACCTCGGCGGCGATCAGGGCCTTGCTCCGGCTCGCGCCCAAGACGGCGCGGCGCATCCGTGCCGATGGCAGCGAGGAGGACGTCGAGGTTTCGCAGGTGCACGTCGGCGACCGCCTGCGCGTGCGCCCTGGCGAGAACGTGCCCACCGACGGCAGGGTCGAGCAGGGCCACTCCAGCGTGGACGAGTCCATGATCACCGGGGAATCGCTGCCGGTGGCCAAGGGGCCCGGCGACCCGGTGATCGGCGCCACGCTCAACACCTCGGGCAGCCTGGTGATGGTGGCCGGCAAGGTCGGCGCCGACACCATGCTCAGCCAGATCGTGCAGCTGGTGGCCAACGCCCAGCGCTCGCGCGCGCCGATGCAGCGCATGGCCGACGTCGTTTCCTACTGGTTCGTGCTGGCGGTGCTGTCGATCGCGGTGCTGACCTTCTTCGCCTGGGGCCTGTTCGGGCCTGAGCCGGCCTGGGTGTACGCCGTGCTCAACAGCGTCGCCGTGCTCATCATCGCCTGCCCCTGTGCCTTGGGCCTGGCCACCCCGATGTCCATCATGGTCGCCACCGGGCGCGCGGCGGGCGCCGGCGTGCTGTTCCGCGACGCCGAGGCCATCGAGAACCTGCGTAAGGTGGACACGCTGATCGTGGACAAGACCGGGACGCTCACCGAGGGCCGGCCGGCGTTCCGCACCGCCGCCGGCGCCGCGGGGTGGGAGGCCGGTGAAGTCCTGCGGCTGGCGGCCTCGCTCGACCAGGGCAGCGAACACCCGCTNNATCGTCAATGAGGCACGGGAGCGCGGACTGGCGCTGTCGGAGGCGGAGTCCTTCGAGTCCGCCAGCGGCATTGGCGTGCGCGGGCGGGTGGCGGGCAGGGCGTTGGCCCTGGGCAACCACGCGCTGATGGCCGAGGAGGGCGTCGATGTGGGCGGGCTGCTGCCGCAGGCCGAATCCCTGCGCGCGGAGGGCGCCAGCGTGATGTTCCTGGCGGTGGAAGGGCGCGCAGCGGGGCTGGTCGCCGTGGCCGACCCGGTGAAGGACTCCACGCCGGCCGCCCTGGAAGAGCTGCGCCAGGCCGGCCTGCGGCTGATCATGGCCACCGGTGACGGCGAGACCACCGCGCGCGCCGTGGCAAGGGCGCTGGGCATCAACGAAGTGCACGGGGAAGTACGTCCGCAGGACAAGGCCGACCTGGTCGCGGCGCTGCAGCAGCAGGGCCGGCGGGTGGCCATGGCCGGCGACGGCATCAACGACGCCCNNGGCGAACATGAAGCAGAACCTCGGCTTCGCCTTCCTCTACAACGCCCTGGGCGTGCCCGTCGCGGCGGGCCTGCTGTACCCGTCGTTCGGACTGTTGCTCAGTCCGATGATCGCGGCGCTGGCGATGAGCCTGAGTTCGGCCTCGGTGGTGGCCAATGCGCTGCGGCTGCGCCGGGTGGGNNGGCGGCCACGCCTGACGGGACGGAGCGCCTGCCCCCCGGGACGGCCCTGTCCACGGGGGGCACGTGACCGCCGCCTCCGCTTGCCACGCCGCAGCCACCACCCGTCACAGGAGGCCTGCCAGCGCGGCGGCGACGTGCCCATGATCCGCCCCACGCAATTGTGCGTATGGGAGCTGGCCATGAAATTCCGACAAATATTGCTGTCCGCGCTTGCTGCGTTCGCGGCGCTCACCGGCGTGGTGCCGTGCGGCGCCATGACTTCCGACGGTGCCCAACCTTCGACGCCCGAACAGAACAAGTCGCTCGCCCGCCGGGTGTACGAGGAGGGCCTCAACCAGGGCAGGTTCGACGTGCCCTATGCGCCGGACTTCGTCGGCCACGGCGGTGCGCGGACCTTCACCCACGCCCAGGGCATGGCCGAAGCCAGGGGCTGGCGCGATGCCTTCCCCGACCTCAACATGCGCATCGACCTGATGGTCGCCGAGAACGACATGGTGGCGGTGCGCTGGACCGCGACCGGGACCAACACCGGCACCGGCAACGGCATCCCCGCCACCGGCCGGAGCGTGGAGACCCACGGCACCACGATGTTCCGCATGGCCGACGGGCGCATTGCCGAAGAGTGGACCTGCGCCAACTCGCTTGGCCTGATGCGGCAACTCGGTATGCTGCCGGCACCGGCCGCGGCACCCGCGACCGGTAATGCCGCCAAGGGTGGAACCCGCTGAGGGCAGTGATGGGCAAGCGAGTTGGAAGTTCGGGCGGGCCCCTGGTGCAATACCGGGGCCTTGCCGTGCTGGCGGCCTGGACGCTCGTGGCGATGCTGCTGGCGGCNNGGGCCAGGCCTGGTTCGCCGCGAACGTGCGCGGTGAGTCCCTGGCCTGGGGGCGCGCCAGCCTCGTGTGGCTGGCCTGGGCAGCCACGTGGGCCGCGCTCACGCCGCTCGCCCTGCGCCTGGCGGCGCGCATTCCGGTGGAACGGCCGCGACTGTTCCCTTCGCTCGTGGTCCATGCGCTCGCGGCACCGGCCTTCGCCGTGGC
Organism: Arenimonas sp.; assembly: GCA_003497545.1. Classification (GTDB taxonomy): domain Bacteria; phylum Pseudomonadota; class Gammaproteobacteria; order Xanthomonadales; family Xanthomonadaceae; genus Arenimonas. Next base: position 3,658 of record DNNT01000056.1, read on the forward strand.
CAGCCTGGCGCTGTTCGCCCTGCTGGCGCCGCTGGTCGGCGCGTCGAATGCCGAACCCACCTGGCTCGCCACCTTCCGCCGGCTGCTGGGCACGACCTTCCTGCTGAACCTCCCGGTCTATTGGCTCGTCGTCGGCGCGGCGCAGCTGGAGCGGCTGGTGCGGACGGCGCGCGAGAGNNAGCTGGCCGACGCCAGGCTGCAGGCGCTGCGCACCCAGCTGCAGCCGCACTTCCTGTTCAACGCGCTCAACACCATCTCGGTGCTGATGCGCGAGGATGTCGATGCCGCCGACCGCATCCTGCTGCAGCTCAGTGCCCTGCTGCGCCGGCTGCTCGACAGCGGCGAGGAGCACGAAGTGCCGCTGCGCGAGGAGCTCGGCTTCCTGGAGAGCTACCTCGGGATCGAGCGGGCGCGTTTCGACGGGCGCCTGGACTACGNNGGACTACGAAATCGCAGTGCCCGACGATCTGCTCGAAGCCAGGGTTCCGAACCTGATCCTGCAGCCCCTGGTGGAAAACGCGCTGCGCCACGGGCTTGCCGCGCGCGCCAGGCCGGGCCGAATCGAAATCAGGGCATTGCGGCGAGGCGACGATTTGCAGCTCTTCGTAAGCGATGACGGGCGCGGCCTTCCCCCGGGGGCGAGCGAGCGCGTGGGCCTGTCCAACACGCGGGCGCGCCTGGCGCTGATGTACCCCGGCAGGCACCGCTTCGACCTGCGCAATGCGCCGGATGGCGGCGTCATTGCCGAAATACTCATTCCGCTGCCGACCCGGCCATGAGCATCCGCGTGCTGGTCGTCGACGACGAACCCATCGCCCGCCGGGGCATCCTGCGGCTGCTCCGGCAGGAGGCGGACATCGACGTCATCGAAGAATGCGGCGACGGCGCCAGCGCGGTTGCAGCAATTGGCACGCATGCGCCGGACCTGGTGTTCCTGGACGTGCAGATGCCCGAACTCGACGGCTTCGCCGTGATCGAGGCGGTGGGCACCCAGCGCATGCCCGCGGTCATCTTCGTCACGGCCTTCGACCAGCATGCCGTGCGCGCCTTCGATGCGCAGGCGCTCGACTACGTGCTCAAGCCCATTGATCCGGAACGTTTCCGTCGCGCCCTGCAGCGTGCGCGGGAGCGCCTGGCCAGGCCGGACGGCGACTTCGTGCGTCGCGTGGCGCTGGCCTTGGGCGAGATCGACCGTAGCGGGGCGCCCCGTTATCCCGATCGCCTGGCGATCCGTTCCGAAGGCCGTGTGCGGCTCGTGGATGTCGCCGAGGTCGAGCGGCTCGTCGCCGCGGGGAACTACGTGGAAGTCCACGCCGGCGCCAGGCCGCACCTGATGCGCNNCGACCCCGCGCGATTCGTCCGCATTTCGCGCGCCGCCATCATCGGCATCGGCCACGTCCGCGAAGTGCAGCCACTGTTCAACGGCGACTTCGTCGTGATCCTCAAGAGCGGCGCCAAGGCGAACGGAAGCCGGCGCTACCGGGCGGCACTGGAAAAGTTGCTGGGCTGAAAAAAAACGGGGCCGCGATGCGGCCCCGTCGAGGGTTGTCGAACCCGGGGATGCGCCATCCTTAGCGCGCAGACTCGACGCCTCCCTCCACCTTGGCCGGGGCCGTGCGGGGCGCGACCCAGAGGCGCAGCACGAACCAGGCCAGCGACAGCGCGCCGATGCTGAAGATCGTGTCGCCCGGAACGCGCATCCACACCAGCATGTCGATGATCGGCCGCTGCATGAACTCGGCCGAGCGCGCGAACCAGTAGCCTTCGCCGATGGCCGCGTTGAGCTGCAGGATGCCGATGGGCAGCAAGGTGAACAGCGCCATGCCCGCCAGGCCGATGTTCATCGCCCAGAAGGCGGTGCGCAGCGGCGCTTCCGGCCAGATCGCGTTCGGCTTCATGCCGCGCAGGCAGAACAGCATCAGGCCGATGCCCAGCATGCCGTACACGCCGAACAGCGCGGTGTGGCCGTGCAGCGGGGTCAGGTTCAGGCCCTGCATGTAGTACAGCGGCAGCGGCGGGTTGATGAGGAAGCCGAACAGGCCCGCACCGACGAGGTTCCAGAACGCCACCGCGGTGAAGAACAGGATCGGCCACTTGTAGCGCTGCATCCACGGCGTGGCATGGCCCAGCTTGTAGGTGTGGTAGGCCTCGAAGCCCACGTAGGCCAGCGGCACCACTTCCAGCGCCGAGAACGAGGCGCCCAGCGCGATCACCGCCGTCGGGGTGCCGGTGAAGTACAGGTGGTGCAGGGTGCCCAGCACGCCGCCGGCCATGAACACGATGGTGGCGAACAGCACCGCCACCGTGGCGGTCTTCACCTTGATCAGGCCCAGCTTGGTGAACAGGAAGGCGATGACCGCCGTGGCGAAGACCTCGAAGAAGCCCTCCACCCACAGGTGCACCACCCACCAGCGCCAATACTCCACCATCGACAGGTGGGTGTGCTCGCCCCAGAGCAGGCCGGCGCCGTAGAACAGGCCGATCGCCACGGTGGAGAGGAAGAGCAGGGTGGTGATGGACTTCGATTCGCCGCCCTTGCGGATGGCCGGCACCAGGCAGCGGCCCACCAGGGTCAGCCAGATGCCCAGGCCCAGGAACAGGAACCACTGCCAGAAGCGGCCCAGGTCCACGTATTCCCAGCCCTGGTGGCCCCACCAGAAGTTCTTCTCCAGGCCCAGCTTCTGCATCACCGCGAACCACTGGCCCGCGAACGAACCGACCACGATGATGATCAGGCAGACCCAGAGCACGTTGACGCCCAGCGCCTGGTATTTCGGCTCATGGCCGGAGATGGCCGGGCCGATGTACAGGCCCATGCCCAGCCAGGCGGTGGCGATCCACAGCACCGCCAGCTGGGTATGCCAGGTACGCGTGAGCGAGTAGGGCAGGATCTCCGACAGCGCGAAGCCGTAGGCTTCCTGCCCTTCCACCTGGTAGTGCGCGGTGACCGCGCCCAGCAGGATCTGGGTGAGGAACAGCGCCACCACGATCCAGAAGTACTTGGCCGTGGCCTTCATCGAAGGCGTCACCACCACCTGCGCCAGCGGGTCGGTGAGCGGCAGCTTCGGGTCTTCGTCGCGCTCGTGGTTCACGGCGTAGTGCCAGCCCAGCAGGGCCACGCCGGCGATCAGGAACAGCACGCTGAACACCGTCCAGCCCAGCAGGTGCGGCGGCGGAGTGTTGCCCACCGTCGGATCATGCGGCCAGTTGTTGGTGTAGGTGATGTCCTTGCCCGGGCGCTCGGTGACGGCGGTCCAGGCGGTCCACCAGTAGAACGCGGTCATCTGGCGGCGGTGCTCGGCGTTCGGGACGGTGTCGTCCTTCATCGCGTAGGCCTCGCGCAGCACCTTGGTGGCCGGGTCGTTGCTGAACAGGCTCTGGTAGTGCGCCGAGACGTTGGTGATGGCGGCCAGGCGGTCGGCGTCGATGGTGATGGTGCCGCTGCCTTCGTCGAAGGTGTTGGCGCGCATCATTTCCTGCAGCCGGGCCTCGAGCGCGGCCTGCTCGGGCTTGCCCAGCGAGGCGTAGTCGGGCGCGGCATGGTCGGCGCGGGCCCAGCGGTCGAGGATGTCCACGGCCTCGCGGTGCAGCCAGTCGGCCGTCCAGTCCGGGGCGACGTAGCCGCCATGGCCCCAGATCGAGCCCAGCTGCTGGCCGCCGATGGACTGCCAGACGGTGCGGCCGGTCTGGATGTCATCGCGGGTGAAGACCACCTCGCCCGAGGTCGTGACGACCTTCTCGGGGATGGGGGGCATGACACGGTGGATCTCGCTGCCAACCCAAAGCAGGGCGGCGAACGAGACCGCGAGCAGGACGGCGAGTGCTGTCCATAGTTTGCGGGTACTGCTCATGACGGCTCTCCTGACAGGATGCCGCCATGCTCGTCACCGGGACCGCCGGGGTCACTGACCCAAGTCAAGCAGAGGCCTTGTCGCCCTTGTAGGAGCGGCTTCAGCCGCNNTCACCGTTTCCGGGGCCAGTCGCAGGTAGTTGGCGATGTCGGTGCGGGTCATGGTCAGGTGCAGGCCGGTGGCGGAAAAACCGCGCTGGGCGAAACGCCGCGACAGCGCCACCAGGAAGGCGGCCATGCGCTGGTCGGCGCTGTAGTCGCCGGCCAGCAGGGCGGCCTTGCCGATGTCCTGGCTGAGCAGCTTGAACAGCTGCGCCTGCAGCCCGGGCATGCGGGTGGCCAGCAGGGCCATCTTCGGGAACGAGAACCGGCACAGCATCACCGTGTCCAGCGCCACCGCGTTGCAGGGGTAGCGGGCCTCGGAAATGGCGTTGAGGCCGATGATCTCGCCGGGCAGGTGGAAACCCAGCACCTGCTCCTGGCCGGTGGCGTCGAGCACGTAGGTCTTGACCGTGCCGGCGCGCACCGCGGCGATGGCGTTGAACTCGTCGCCCTCGCGGAAGATGTGCTCGCCCTCGTGGAAGGGCCCGATGTGCTCGACCAGCACGTGCAGGTCCATCAGGGCCGACTTGTCGTAACCCTGCGACAGGCAGGCGTCCGAAAACGCGCAGGTGCTGCAGAAATGCAGGGCGTCGCCGTCGTCGGCGATGGGGTTGTGCCGCGGGCGGTGGGCCGGCGGGCTCACGGCGACACCCCGGTAAGGCTCAGATGGCCTTGGAGAAGCGGGCGGGCTCGGCCTGGGCCTGGTGCAGGTAGCGGTCGAAACATGCCGCGATGATACGCAGCAGGAGCCGGCCGCGCGAGGTCGCCGTGATCCGGGTGGCCGAGACCTCGACCAGGCCGTCGGCCTGCAGGGGCACCAGCCGGGCCAGGTCGTCCTGGAAATACAGGCCGAAGTCGATGGCGTGGCGCTCCTCGAGCTCGGGGATGTTCACTTCGCCCTGGCACATCAGCTGCTGGATCAGGTCGGCCCGCAGCACGTCGTCGGCGTCGAGCTGCATGCCGCGCCAGGTGGGCAGGCGGCCGTTGTCGATGGCGATCTCCCAGCTGGGCAGGTCGCGCGGGTTCTGGCTGTAGGTGTCGCCGATGTGGCTGATGGCGCTCACGCCCATGCCCACCAGGTCGCAGTCGGCGTGGGTGGTGTAGCCCATGAAGTTGCGGTGCAGGCCGCCCTTCTCCTGGGCCACCGACAGGTCGTCGCCGGGCAGGGCGAAGTGGTCCATGCCGATGTAGCGGTAGCCGGCGGCCGAGAGTTTTTCGATGGCCAGCTGCAGCAGCCCCAGCTTGTCCTCGGCGCTCGGCAGCAGGGATTCGTCGATCTGCTTCTGCGGGCGGAACAGCTGCGGCATGTGCGCGTAGCTGTAGATGGCCAGGCGGTCGGGGCGGGTGGCCACCACGGTGTCGAGGGTCCGGCCGAAGCCCTCGCGGGTCTGGCGCGGCAGGCCGTAGATCAGGTCCACGTTGACCGAGCGGAAGCCGTGCTTGCGGCAGTCGTCGATCACCGCCTGGGTTTCTTCCACCGACTGGATGCGGTTCACCGCGGCCTGCACGGCCGGGTCGAAGTCCTGCACGCCCAGGCTGGCGCGGTTGAAGCCCATGAAGGCCAGGGCCTCGATGTCGCCCTTGTTGATGAAGCGCGGGTCGAGCTCGATCGAGAAATCGCGCGCCGGCGACTGGCTGAAGCGGAAGTGGGTATTGAGGCTCTCGAGCAGCTCGCCGATCTGGGTGGGGCTGAAGAAGTTCGGGGTGCCGCCGCCGAGGTGGATCTGCAGTACCTCGCGGTCGCGGTCGAACAGCGGGCCGAGCATGGCCACTTCGCGCACCAGGCGCGAGAGGTAGGTTTCGGCGCGGGCCAGGTCGCGGGTGATGATGCGGTTGCAGCCGCAGTAGAAGCAGGGGCTGAAGCAGAACGGCACGTGCGCGTACAGCGACAGCCGGCGCGGGATCGGGTCGTCGTTGCTCAGCCTGGCCGCCTTCGCGAATTCCGCCGGCCCGAAGCCCGGCTTGAACTGCGGCGCGGTCGGGTAGGAGGTGTAACGGGGACCCGGCCGGTCGTAGCGGCGGAGCAGGTCGGCGTCGAAGGGGGGGATGGCAGCCATGGCAGGCAGACTAGCGGCCCGCGCTGACTCCGTCCTTGACACCGGTCAAGCCGCGGTGTGCGCTCAGATCCATTTGGCGCGGCGCAGCACGACGAACAGCCCGGCCACCACCGCCACCGTGGCGCCCACCAGGACGGCGTAGCTGTAGCGCCCGCCGAGCTCGGGCATGTGCCGGAAATTCATGCCGTACCAGCTGGCGATGAGCGTGGGCGCGGCCAGCAGGCCGGCCCAGCCGGCCAGGCGTTTCACCACTTCGCCCTGGGCCACGGTGACCAGGGCCAGGTTCACCGACATCGCCGCGGTGAGCATTTCGCGCAGGGTGTCGGTGGCGTCGTTGACGCGCAGGGTGTGGTCGTACACGTCGCGCAGGTAGAGCCGCATTTCCTCGCCCACCAGGTTGGTGTGCACGCGGGTGAGCTGGCCGGTGATGTCCTGCATCGGGCCCACCGCCAGCCGCAGCCGGGTGAGTTCGCGCTTGAGGTCGTAGAGCTTGCGCACGGTCTCGCGGCTGAAGCTCTCGGCGAAGATGTCCTGCTCGAGCGCGTTGAGCTTCTCGCGGAAGTCGTCGACGATGGGCAGGTAGTTGTCGACGATGAAGTCGAGCACGGCGTACAGGCCGTAGGTGGGGCCGATGGCCAGCAACTCGGGTTCGCGTTCGCAGCGGGCGCGCACCGCGTTGTAGGACAGCGAGGTGCCGTGGCGCACCGTCACCAGGTAGCGCGGGCCGACGAAGAGGTGGGTTTCGCCGAAGGAGACCTTGCCTTCCAGCGCCTGCGCTGTGTGCACGGCGATGAACAGCGAATTGCCGTAGGCCTCGATCTTGGGCCGCTGGTGCGCGTGGTGGGCGTCCTCGATGGCCAGGTCGTGCAGGTCGAATTCCTCCTGCAGCTTGTCGAGCAGCGATTCCTCGGGTTCGTACAGGCCCACCCAGACGAAGCTGCCGTCGTCCACGGCCAGAACGTCGCTGATTTCGTCGAGCGTGATGTCGCGGCGGGCGCCGTCGCGGCCGTAGCGGACGCAGTTGACGACGCAGGCGGGCGAAGGCTTCTGGGCGTTTTCCATGCCGGCATCATCGGCCGGCATGGGCGCGCGGGCAAGGTCAGCGCTTGGGGTCGAAGGTGCGCAGCAGGGCCCAGTGCAGCGGCAACAGCAGCAGCACCCATTCCACGTTCTGCTGCGGCAGGAAGGGCAGGAACTTCATGAAGCCCGCCACCGCGGCGCCGCCGGCCACCACCCACAGCAGCGGCCGGAACCGGCGCGAAGGCTCGCGCCCGCGCAGGCGCGCCCAGCCGCCCGGCAGCAGGGCCAGGCACAGCGGGCTGAGCAGCAGCAGGTTTTCGTTGCCGTGCGCGGCCACGTGCGCGGTGCCCAGCCACAGGAAGGCCAGCGTCAGGCCGGCCAGGCCGGCGACCAGCCAGAAGGCGAGGGCGCCGGCGGCCAGCGCACGCGGCGCGCGGCGGCCCGACCAAAGCACCAGGCCCGCCAGCGCCAGGCCGGCCAGGAAGGCTTCGCCGCGCAGGCGCGGGGCTTCCACCGGCGGCTGGCCGATGCGGTGCGGCAGCAGGGGCTCTTCGCTGGCCACCAGCGGGCGGCCGCCGTCGAGCTTCACTTCGCGCAGGGCGTCGCGCAGGCGCATGGGGATGAAGGATTCTTCCCAGCGCGACAGCGGTCGGTCGGCGAAACCGGCCAGGCCGACATGGAAACCCACCGCCATCCACGGCGCCGGTGCGGCCAGGCGCACCGATTCGCTGCGGAAGGTGTTGCCCTGCGAGCGGCCCGACAGCTGCGCCTTGAGCGCGCCGCCCAGGGCCTGGTCGAGCGCGTCGCGGACCTTGGTGGAGCAGTTCGCGGTGTAGTAGTCGTAGGTGTAGCGGGCGTTTTCCGGGCGGGCGTGCACGGCCAGCGCGGCGGCGAGCGCCTTCGCCTGTTCCGGCGCCAGGTCGAGCCACTGCACCACCACGCCGCGGCCGGCGCGCTCGTAGCCGTAAAGGTCGTGGTCGAGCGCCAGCACTTCCAGCCGGTACTCCATGCGGCCGCGCACGAAGTTCCAGTGGAAGCCGGGCTCGTCGAGGTCGAAGAAGCCGAAGTTGTAGGACAGGGGGCCGGGCCCGGCCGGGTCGTCGACGACGATGGCGTTGTGGCCGAAGCGTTCCCAGAAGATCTCGCCCGGCTCCATGGTGAGCACGCCGATGCGCGGCGCGGCCGCGGCCAGGCCGGGCAGCAGCCAGGCCAGGCACAAAAAGAGAAACAGCGCGGCCGCGCCGCGGCGCCGCTCAGGCTTCCGCATGCACGCTCACCACGAAGGTATGCACGCGGCGGCGGTCGGCGCGGCCGACGCGGAAGTGGAAGCGGCCCAGGGCCAGTTCCTCGCCCGCCTCGGGCAGGTGGCCGATGGCCGCGGTGACCAGGCCGCCGATGGTGTCGTATTCGTCGTCCGGGAAGTCGGCGCCGAACTGGTCGTTGAAGTCGCCGATCGGGGTCAGGGCGTCCACCATGAACTGGCCGTCGGCCTGGGCGGCGATGAGCTTGGCCTCGTCGGCGTCGTCGTGTTCGTCGTCGATTTCGCCGACGATCTGCTCGAGCACGTCCTCGATGGTGACCAGGCCGGCGACGCCGCCGTGTTCGTCCACCACGATGGCCATGTGGTTGCGCGAGAGGCGGAATTCCTTGAGCAGCACGTTCAGGCGCTTGGATTCGGGGATGAGCACCGCCGGGCGCAGCAGTTCGCGCACGCTGCCGGGGCCGCCGTCGGCCACCATGCCGCGCAGCAGGTCCTTGGCCAGCAGGATGCCGAGGATTTCGTCGCGGTCTTCGCCGTGCACGGGGAAGCGGCTGTGGCCGGATTCGACCACCATGTGCATCAGGTCCATGAACTTCGCGTCCACGGGCAGGGACACCATCTGCGAGCGGGGCACCATGATGTCGCCGACCTGCTGCTCGGACACCGACAGGGCGCCCTCGAGCATCTTCAGGGTATCGGCGCCGAGCAGGCCGTTGGCCTGGGCCTCGCGCAGGATCTCGACCAGGTCTTCCCTGGTCCGGGGTTCGCCGGAAAAGGCCAGGCTCAGGCGATCAAGCCAGGAGCGGCGTTCCGGCGGGCTACTAGGGGAATCTTCGGACATCTCGGTAGGGCAGGCGCCACGGGTGGCGGGTTTCCCGATTCTACCCGAGACAGGTACCAGGTTCATTTTCCCGGGGGAACGCCCGGCAAAGCGAGGGAACCAGGTTCATTTTCCCTTGCCGGGCGCGACGATCAGCCGCCTTCCTGCAGGGGAAAATGAACCTGGTTCCTGCCTCAATAAGGATCGGGCAGGCCCAGGCTGGCCAGGATCTCGCGCTCGAGCTGTTCCATGGCCTCGGCCTCGCGCTCGTCCTCGTGGTCCAGGCCCAGCAGGTGCAGCACGCCGTGAACCGTGAGGTGGGCGTAGTGGGCGGCCAGGGGCTTGCCCTGGTCCTGGGCTTCCTTGGCCACCACGGGGGCGCAGATGACCAGGTCGCCCAGCAGGGGCAGGTCGACGCCCTCGGGCAGGTCGGCCGGGAAACTGAGCACGTTGGTGGCGTAGTCCTTGCCGCGGTAGTGCCGGTTCAGGGCCCGGCCTTCCTTGGCGTCCACCAGCCGGATGGCCAGGTCGGCGCGGCGGATGCGGCCTTCGGCGGCCGCGGCGGCCCATTTGCGGAAACTGGCGGCGCTGGGCAGGCCCTTGCGGGGCAGGCCGTAGCTGACGCCGACATCGAGCTGCACCGGACCCTTGGTCATTCCTGCGACTCCTTCCCGTCCCGGGCATCGTAAGCCCGGACGATGCGCGCCACCAGCGGATGCCGCACCACGTCGTGGGCGGTGAAGAAGGTGAAGCTGATGCCCTCCACCCCGCGCAGCACGTCGATGGCGTCGCGCAGGCCGGATTTCTGGTGCTTGGGCAGGTCGATCTGGCTCAGGTCGCCGGTGATCACCGCGGTCGAACCGAAGCCGATGCGCGTCAGGAACATCTTCATCTGCTCGATGGAGGTGTTCTGCGCCTCGTCGAGGATGACGAAGGCGTCGTTGAGCGTGCGGCCGCGCATGTAGGCCAGCGGCGCGATCTCGATGACGTTGCGCTCGAGCAGCTTGGCCACCTTCTCCACGCCCAGCATTTCGTACAGCGCGTCGTAGAGCGGGCGCAGGTAGGGGTCGACCTTCTGGCTCAGGTCGCCGGGCAGGAAGCCGAGCTTTTCGCCGGCCTCCACCGCCGGGCGCACCAGCAGCAGGCGCTGCACGCGGCTTTCGTTCAGCGCCTCGACCGCCATGGCCACGGCCAGGAAGGTCTTGCCGGTGCCGGCCGGGCCGATGCCGAAGTTGATGTCGTGGGTGGCGATGGCGTGCAGGTATTTCGCCTGGTTGGCGCCGCGGCCGCGCACGGTGCCGCGCTTGACCCGGATGGTCACTTCCTGCGGCGAGTGGCCCTGGTCGAGCCGCTCGAGGTTGGCCTGGCCCATGCGCAGATGGATCTTGTGCGGGTCCAGGGTTTCGAAGGCGGTTTCCTCGTAGAGCGCGCGCAGGAGTTTTTCCGCCGCTTCCACCGCCGCCTCGTCGCCGGTGACGCGGAACACGTGGCCGCGGTTGGCCACTTCCACGCCCAGGCGCAGTTCGACCAGGCGCAGGTGCTCGTCGGTGGGGCCGCACAGGTTCGCCAGCCGGACGTTGTCCTCGGGTTCGAGCGCGAAATCGCGCTGACCGCGCTTGCTCATGCCAGCGCCTCCCCGGCCACCGCCACCACTTCGCCGCGCAGCGAATTGGTGCGGGCCTCGGTGATGCGCAGGTCGACGAACTGGCCCACCAGGCGACGCGGGCCGGGGAAGTTCACGTTGCGCATGTTTTCGGTCTTGCCGGTGAGCTCGGCCGGGTCCTTGGCGCTGGGGCCCTCGACCAGCACGCGTTCGATGGTGCCCACCATGGCCTCGGAAATCCTGCGGGCGTTGGCGTTGATCGCCGCCTGCAGGCGCTGCAGGCGCGCATTCGCGACCTCGGCCGGCACCTCGTCGTGCAGGTTGGCGGCCGGCGTGCCGGGGCGGCGCGAATAGGCGAAGGAGAAGCTCTGGTCGAAGCCGACGTCCTCGATGAGCTTCATCGTCGCTTCGAAATCACGCTCGGTCTCGCCGGGGAAGCCGACGATGAAATCCGAACTGATGACGATGCCCGGCTTGGCCTCGCGCAGGCGGCGGATCTTGGCCTTGTATTCGAGCGCGGTGTGGCCGCGTTTCATCGCCGCCAGGATGCGGTCCGAGCCCGACTGCACGGGCAGGTGCAGGAAGCTGGCCAGCTGCGGCACGTCGCGGTGCGCTTCGATCAGGCTGTCGGTGAACTCGACCGGGTGCGAGGTGGTGTAGCGGATGCGGCCCACGCCCTCGAGCTGGGCGATGGCGCGGACCAGCAGGGCCAGGTCGGCCTCGTCGCCGTCGGCGGTGGCGCCGCGGTAGGCGTTGACGTTCTGGCCCAGCAGATGGATTTCGCGCACGCCCTGCGCCGCCAGCTGGGCGCATTCGAGCAGCACGTCGTCGAAGGGGCGGCTCACTTCCTCGCCGCGGGTGTAGGGCACCACGCAGAAGGAGCAGTACTTGCTGCAGCCCTCGATGATCGAGACGAAGGCCGTGGGTCCTTCGGCGCGCGGCTCGGGCAAGCGGTCGAACTTCTCGATCTCGGGGAAGCTCACGTCCACCTGCGGGCGACCGCTGTCGCGCCGGGCGTCGATCATGCCGGGCAGGCGGTGCAGGGTCTGCGGGCCGAACACCAGGTCGACGAAGGGTGCGCGCTTGAGGATGGCCTCGCCTTCCTGGCTGGCGACGCAACCGCCGACGCCGATCAGCACCGGCTTGTCCTTCTTCAGGTGCTTCCAGCGGCCCAGCTGGGAGAACACCTTCTCCTGGGCCTTTTCGCGGATGGAGCAGGTGTTGACCAGGATGACGTCGGCCTCGGCCTCGTCCTGGGTCAGTTCCAGGCCGTGTTCGGCGGCGAGCACGTCGGCCATGCGGGCCGAGTCGTACTCGTTCATCTGGCAACCGTGGGTTTCGATATAAAGCTTCTTGGTCATGCGCGCTCAAAAAGGGTGATTCGAAGAACCGCGCATTATAGGGAGCTAGTGCCAGGGTTCCTAGCGTTGGCTGCTAGGCGGCTATGCTATGATCCGCGCCCTTTCAATTAACCCATCGGTACGAACTGCATAGCCATGAGCAAGCGCGAACCCATCTACAAGGTGATTTTCCTCAACCAGGGCCAGGTGTACGAAATGTACGCCAAGCAGATCTATCAAAGTGATCTGTGGGGCTTCCTGGAAGTGGAAGAGTTCGTCTTTGGCGAGCGCACGCAAGTGGTCGTCGACCCGAGCGAAGAGAAGCTCAAGGCTCAGTTCGAAGGTGTCGTGCGCAGTTTTGTGCCGATGCATTCGATCGTGCGCATCGACGAAGTCGAGCGTCTTGGCACGCCGAAAATCAGCGAAGCCCGCGGCGCGGTCGGCAATGTCATGCCGTTTCCGATGCCGATGCCGGAGAAGTAGGCAGGAAAGCTTTTGAAATGAACTGGGTTGTTTGTGGCGAGGGAGCTTGCTCCCGCTGGGGCGCGAAGCGGCCCTAAACTCTGCAAACACCGTTTTTCTGAT
>DNNT01000290.1 GCA_003497545.1 Arenimonas sp.
AGATCAGCAGGATGCCGTGTTCGTCGCAGAGCGCGCGCAGGCCGGCGAGGAAACCGTCGGGCGGCGTCAGGTAGCCACCCTCGCCCTGCATGGGTTCGATCAGCATGGCCGCCACTTCGCTGGGCGGCACGCTGCGCTGGAACAGCATGCGGATGTACTCGAGCACCGCCTCGCCCTGGTCGTCTCCGGCGAACAGCGGCCGGTACGGGTTCGGGTAAGGCACGTGGGTGACGCCGGCCAGCGTGGTGGCGAAGCCCTTCTGCTGGGTGTACTTGCTGGAGGTGAAGCTCAGCGAGCCCATCGTGCGGCCATGGAAACCGCCCAGGAAACCGATGAAACGCGGCCGCCCGGTGACGTAGCGCGCCAGCTTGAGCGCGCCTTCCACCGCTTCGGTGCCGGACTGGCAGATGAAGCTCATGGCCGGTTCGCCCATCGGCGCCACCGCGGCCAGGCGTTCACCCAGGCCCACCATCTCCTCGTGCCAGTAGTCGCTGGAGATGTGCAGGAATTTTTCCGCCGCGCCCTGCACCGCCTTCACCACCGCCGGGTGCGCGTGGCCGGTGGCGCAGACGGCGATGCCGGCCATGAAGTCGAGGAAGCGGTTGCCGTCCACGTCCCAGACCTCGGTGCCGCGGCCGTGCGACATCACGAACGGGTAGTCGCGCGGGTAGGAGGGCGAAATCACCGCCGCGTCGCGCGCGATCATGGCGCGGGCCTTGGGGCCGGGCAGTTCGGTGTGGATGTGCGGGTGGCTCATGGCGGTTCCTTCGTGAAGTGGCGTGNNGGGCAGCCGCACCGGGCGCCGGTGCGCCTCGGCGGTGCGGGCCTGCAGCTGGCGCAGGGCGGAGAGTTCGGCTTCCGTGGGCGGCAGCAGGCGTTCGAGCGTGTCGGCCATGGCCAGCGGCCAGCCGACGGCGGCCTTCGCCTCGGCCACGTCCACGCCTTCGTACAGGGCGACCAGCTGCAGCTCCTGGCGGCCGGGCATCGGGCGCAGCACGCCGAAGTCGGTGATCACCGCCTGCGGNNGAGCCGCTCCACGAAGCTGCGCGGGCTGGCCTTCATCAGCACGAAGGTCTGGCGCGCGTGCGCGGCGATCTCGGGCGCGCCGCCGGCGCCGGGCAGGCGGGTGGACGGCTGGGCGTAATCGCCGATGACGGTGGAATTGAGGTTGCCGAAGCGGTCGATCTGCGCCGCGCCCAGGAAACCCACGTCCACCCGGCCGCCCTGCAGGTAGAAGGCGAACACCTCGGGCAGCGGCACCACGCAGGCGGCGGTGTCGGCCAGTTCGCCGTCGCCGATGGACAGCGGCAGCACGTCGGGACGGGTGCCCAGCGTGCCCGATTCGTACACCAGCACCACGTCGGGCGCGTGCGTCAGCCGCGCCAGGTTGCAGGCGGCGCTGGGCAGGCCGATGCCGACGAAACACACGCAGTCGTCCCAGAGCAGCCGCGCCGCGGCCACGGTCATCATTTCGTCGCGGGTCCAGGCGCTCATGCGGCCTTCGCCTTCAGGCGGGCCAGGTAGGCGCCGTGGTCGGGCAGGCCCAGCACGTGCTCGTGCATCCAGGCCTGGAAGGCGGCGCGGTCGCGGGCGATGGCGTCCCAGCGCTGGTAGAAGGCGTTGTCGCGGTCGTAGCAGCCGTGCGCGTAGGACGGGTAGGCGCCGCCCGGGCAGTGCACCACCGCGCTCACCACCCAGTGCGGCAGCACCACGGCGTTCATGGCCGGCGGCAGTTCGTCGACCAGTTCTTCCACCGTGACCACGAGCTTCTTCGCCGCCAGCGCGGCCTCGCGCTGGGCGCCGACGATGCCGTGGATGGCCACGTTGCCCTTGCGGTCGGCGCGCTGCGCGTGCAGCACGGTCACGTCGGGGTTGATGGCCGGCACCGCGGCCAGGCTTTCGCCGGTGAACGGGCACTCGACGCGGCGGATGCGCGGGTTGTTCGCCGGCAGGTCGGTGCCCAGGTAGCCGCGCAGCAAGCCGAAGGGCAGCTTCGCGGCGCCGGCGGTGTAGGCGGCGGCCAGGCCGGCGTGGCTGTGTTCGTCGAGTTCCAGCGGCGCCGGCCAGGCGTGTTCGACCGCGTCGCGCAGGCGGTGCAGCGAACCCACGCCGGGGTTGCCGCCCCAGGAGAAAGTCAGCCGGCGCGCGCAGCCCATGCCGATCATCTGGTCGTACACGAGGTCGGGCGTCATGCGCACCAGGTGCAGGTTGCGCCGGCCCTGGCGGATCAGTTCGTGCCCGGCGGCGAACGGGATCAGGTGGGTGAAGCCCTCGAGCGCGACGCAGCTGCCGTCGCGCACGAATTCCGCCATCGCCTCGGCCAGCGACAGCCGCGGCGTCTTCATTCGACCACCGTGCGCGACTGCTCGCGCTGGTACTGGGCCAGGTAATAGAAGGAGGCGATGGCCTTGCCCGTGCTGCCCGAACCCTTCCAGCCGCCGAAGGGCTGGTAACCCGGCCAGGCGCCGGTGGTGGCGCCCTGCGGCCGGTTGGCGTAGGTGACGCCGGCCTCGATGTTTTCCCAGAAGTAGGCCAGGTCGGCATCGCTGCCGTAGCAGCCGGCGGTGAGGCCCAGCGGCGAATCATTGGCCAGTTGCACGGCCTGGCCGAGGTCCTGCACGCGGTGCAGCATCAGGATGGGCAGGAACATTTCCTCGCGGAACAAGGGGTGGCTCGCCGGCGCTTCGGCCAGCGTGGGCTGCACGTAGAAGCCGTGCGCCAGTTCGCCCTCGGTGAGCCGCTCGCCGCCGGCCAGCACGCGGCCACCGTCGCGGGCGATCGCCGCCACGCAGCGCGCGAAATTGTCGTAGGCGCGACGCGTGGTGACCGGGCCCAGCCAGTTTTCCTGGCGGCAGGGGTCGCCCAGCGCAATGGCCGCCATCTTCGCCTTGAGCTTGAGCACCAGCGCCTCGGCCACCGTCTCGTCCACGTACAGGCGCGAGAGCGCCGAACACTTCTGCCCGCCCATGCCGAAGGCCGAACGCACGATGCCCGTGGCGGCGCGCTCGAGGTCGGCGTTGGCGGTGACGATGCAGGCGTTCTTGCCACCCATCTCGGTGATGCAGGGCCGCGGCCAGGGGCCGTTGGCGAGGCTGCGGTAGAGGCGCATGCCCACGTCGAAGGAGCCGGTGAAGGTGATGCCGGCGGTGCGCGGATGGTGCACCAGGGCCTGGCCCACGTCGTTGCCGCTGCCGTTGAGGAAATGGAAGACGCCACGCGGGAAACTGGCGTCGCGCAGGCAGTCGGCCAGCAGGCGGCCGGCCCAGGGCGTTTCGCTGGCGCCCTTGAACACCACCGTGTTGCCGGTCACCAGCGCCGCGGCCACCGGGCCGCCGGCCAGCGCGAACGGGAAGTTGAAGGGCGCGATCACCACCCAGGCGCCGTGCGGCCGCAGCACGCTGCGGTTGTGCGAGGACCAGCCCTCGAGCGGATCGTCGGGCAGCGGGATGTCGAAGCCGTTCTTCTGCTCGAACTCCTCGGCGTACAGGCGGAAGAAGTCGGCGGTTTCCTGCACTTCGCCCAGCGCTTCCATGCGGTTCTTGCCGACTTCCAGCGTGAGCGCGGCGGCGATGAGGTACACCCGCTCCTCGATCAGCGCGGCCACCCGCTTGAGCAGGCGCACGCGTTCGGGCCAGGGCGTGGCGCGCCAGGCCGGGAAGGCGGCGTGCGCGGCTTCCACCGCCTGCCGCGCCTGGTTGGCGCTGGCCACGGCGAAATGGCCCAGCACGCGGCGCTGGTCGATGGGGCTGCGGCGCTCGTCTTCCTCGACGCCGACGACGTCCTCGCCGTTGAGGTGCAGCCGGTGGCGCGCGCCCAGGGCCTGCTCCACCTCGCGCAGCGCCTCGTCGAAGCGGGCGTGCATTTCCGCCGGCGGGTTGAACATGGTGGCGTAGGTCAGCTTGAAGCTCATGCGGCGTCCATTTCGCCCAGCAGGCGGTCCAGCAGGCCGAGGGCGTCGGCCAGGTCGTTTTCTTCGATCACCAGCGGCGGGGCCAGGATCACCAGGTTGCCGCGCACGGCGAAGGAGACGCCGGCCTCGCGCGCCTTCGCCACCAGCGTGCGCAGGGCGGAGGGCAGCTGCGGCCAGGGCGCCAGCGGCGTGCGCGTGGCGCGGTCGGACACGAGCTCCAGTCCCGCGAACAGGCCGTGGCCGCCGCGCACGTCGCCGATGACGGCGTGGCGCGCCTGCAGGCCCTTGAGCGTGGCGAACATCTGCGCGCCCAGCCGGCGCGAGCGCTCGATGAGTCCCTCGTCCTCGTAGGCCTGCAGCGCCGCCAGGCCGGCGGCGCAGCACAGCGGGTGGCCGGCGTAGGTGAGGCCGGTCTGCAGCTGCTGCGGTTCGATCACCGCGGCCACCTCGGGCGACAGCAGCACCGCGCCCAGCGGCAGGTGCGCGCCAGTCAGGCCTTTCGCCACCGTCATCAGGTCGGGTCGCCCGGCGGCGCCGAAGCGCTGCCAGGCGAACCACTCGCCGCAGCGGCCGAAGCCCGACATCACCTCGTCGGCGATGAGCAGCACGCCGCTGTCGCGGGTGAGCGAACGCAGGCGCGGCCAGTAGGTGTCGGGCGNNCTGCCGGCCGATGGCTTCGGCCGCGCGTTCGCCGCAGCTGGCCTCGTCGCGGCTGCCGAAGGGGCAGCGGTAGGCGTAGGGCGCCGGCACGTGCAGCACCTGGAATGCCGCGGGGTCCACCTGGCGGCGCGTGCGCTCGTCGTCCGACAGCGCCATGGTGGCGTAGCTGGCGCCGTGGTAGCTGCGCTCGCGGGTGATCACCAGGCCCTGCGGCAGGTCGCGGGCCTGTCGGGCGAACTTCACCGCGTGTTCGTTGGCGTCGGCGCCGCCCAGCGTGAAATAGACGCGACCGCCTTCGAAGCCGGCCTTTTCCAGCAGGCGCTCGGCCAGCGCGCGGCGGGGTTCGGCGCCCCAGCCGTTGGTGACGAAACACAGGCGTTCGGCCTGGTCGCGGATGGCGCGCACCACGGCCGGGTGCTGGTGGCCCAGGTTGCTGCATTCGGCCAGGCTGGACATGTCCAGCAGCTCGCGGCCGTCTTCCAGCACCAGCCGGGCGCCGCGGCCACCGACCACGGTGGGCGCGTCCCACATCGCGGGCACGCACCAGGTGTGCAGGACGCTGTCGCGCTCGCGGCTGTGCAACGGAATCTCCCCCCGGGACCCTGAAATGTTCGGTAATCGAACATCTATTCGTATTGCGAACTCATTGGAATCCTCCTAGGCTCGGCCTGTCAACCAGCCCATGGACCCCGATGGCCGACGAACCGTTCGAGGACAGCGCCGACTACGTGCAGTCGCTGGCACGCGGCCTGAGCGTGCTGCGCGCCTTCAGCCGCGACCTGCCCACGCCCAGCCTGTCCGACGTGGCCATCCGCACCGGCCTGTCGCGCGCGGTGGTGCGCCGCAGCCTGATGACGCTGCAGCACCTGGGCTACGTGGGCCAGCGTGGCCGGCAGTTTTTCCTCACCCCGCGGGTGCTGGAGCTGGGCTACAGCTACCTGTCCTCGCTCGACCTCACCGAACTCGCGCAGCAGGCCATGGAACAGATGGCGCAGCGCGTGGGCGAGTCGTGCTCGATGGCCGTGCTCGACGGTGGCGACATCGTCTACGTGCTGCGCGTGCCGGTGAAACGCGTGATGAGCATCGCCCTGGGCGTGGGCGCGCGGCTGCCGGCCGCCGCCACCTCGATGGGCCGCGTCATGCTGGCCGCGCTCGAACCCGCCGAACTCGACGCCTGGCTGGAACAGCACCCGCCCAGCGCCCACACCGCGCACACGCTCACCGAGGCGCGCGCGCTCAAGGCCGAACTCAAACGCGTGCGCGAGCAGGGTTACGCGCTCACCGCGCAGGAGCTGGAACTGGGCCTGTGTTCGATCGCCCTGCCCGTGCGCACCGCCGACGGCCGCGTGGTGGCCGGGCTGAACGTGGGCATGCCCTACCGCCCCGATTCGAAGAAGCGCGCGGTCGAGGACATCCTGCCGATCCTGCACGAGACCCAGATGACCATCGAACGCGCCATCCGCCAGGGCGGCTGGCTGCCGGCGCTGCAGGGCCACGGCCGTGGCTGAGGTGTTCCTGGTCGACGCCACGCGCACGCCCTTCGGCCGCTACGGCGGTGCGCTGGCCACGGTGCGCGCGGATGACCTCGCGGCCCTGCCCATCGCCGCGCTCATGGCGCGCCACCCGTCGTTCGACTGGGCGGCGCTCGATGAAGTGATGCTCGGCTGCGCCAACCAGTCCGGCGAAGACAACCGCAACGTCGCGCGCATGGCCACGCTGCTGGCCGGCCTGCCCGTGACCGTGCCGGCGGTGACGGTGAACCGGCTCTGCGCCTCCGGCCTGGAGGCCATCGCCCAGGCCACGCGCGCCATTGCCGTGGGCGACGCCGACCTGGTGCTGGCCGGCGGCGTGGAAAGCATGAGNNACCACGCTGGGCTGGCGCTTCGTGAACCCGGCCTTCGAGACGCGTCATGGCGTGGATCCGATGAGCCAGACCGCCGAGAACCTGGCGCGCGAACACGGCGTCAGCCGCGAACGCCAGGACGGCTTCGCCTGGCGCAGCCAGCAGCGCGCCGCGCACGCGCAGCGCGAAGGCTGGCTGGCCGAGGAAATTTCCCCGATCGTGGC
>DNNT01000076.1 GCA_003497545.1 Arenimonas sp.
TTCACCGCGCCGGCGGTGAGGCCCGAGACGATCTTTTTCTGGAACACCAGCACCAGCGCCAGCAGCGCGCCGAACCAGCCCATCAGCCGCGTGCGCAGGCTGTGGCGCCAGTGCACGACGTGGGTGGCGGCGGCGGAAAGGTCGTTCATGGCGCGTCCCCGGCCTGGTAGCGCAGCGCCAGCAGGGTGATGTCGTCCGACTGCGGCGCGTCGCCCGTGAAGGATTGCACGGCCGCGTGAAGCCCGTGGCAAAGCGCCGCGGGGCCGGCGCCTGCTTCAAGCGCGCGCAGCAAACGCGCCTCGCCGAAGGCCTGGTTGGCCACGTTGAAAGCTTCGGTCACGCCGTCGGTGTAAAGCAGCAGCGTGTCGCCCGGCGCCAGGCGGCCGCGCCAGGTGGGGTAGTCGTCGGCCACGTCCACGCCCAGCGGGCCGGTGGTGGGCACGGGCAGCAGTTCGCGGCGGCCGTCGGCATGCAGGCAAACGGGCGGCTCGTGGCCGGCGCTGGCCAGCACCAGCTGGCCCGTGCGCAGTTCCAGCACCCCGCACAGCACGGTGGCGAACATGCAGGTGTCGTTGCCTTCCACCAGGTGCCGGGCGGCCTCGGCCAGCGCGCGCCCGGGCGAACCGCCCAGCTGCGCCGCCACTTCCAGCACCGTCATGGTGCGGGCCATGAACAGCGCCGCCGGCACGCCCTTGTCCGACACGTCGCCGATGGCGAACCACAGCGCGTCGCCCTCGCGCCCGAACACGGTGTAGAAATCGCCGCCCACCTCCTTGGCCGGGTCCAGCAGCCCGTGCCAGGCCACGTGGAAACCGCCGCCGTGCAGTTCGCCCGGGCCCGGCAGCAGCGCCCGCTGGATGTCGCGGGCGATGCCCAGTTCGCTTTCCAGCCGCGAACGCGCCGCGCCCATTTCGGCGATTTCCACCAGCTGGCGCTTGATCGAGCCGCGTGCGGCGTCGAAGGCGCGCGCCATCACGCCCACCTCGTCCTCGCGTTCGACGTGGCGCAGCGGGTAGTCGAATTCGCCGCGGGCGAAATGGTGCGCGGTGTCGGTGAGGTCTTCGATGGGCCGGGCAATGAGACCCGAATGCCGCCGCACCGCCCACACGCACAGCACCACGCCCAGCAGGCCCGCGCCCAGGCCCCACAGCGTCACCGCGTTGAGCTGGGCCAGGATGACGTGCTCGGGCACGCTCAGCGCGAAACTCCAGCCGGTTTCACCCACCGGCTGCGCGAAGCTGTAGTGCCGCTCGCCGGCGCGCGGGCCGCTGCCGGCGAGCCCGTGCTGCCATTCCAGCGCCATGCGGCGGCGCAGGGCGTCGGCCAGCGGCGCCAGGTCGTGGCGGCCGGTGGTTTCGATCACCTCGGGCAGCGGGCCGCCGCCGCTGAACGCGGGATCCGGGTGCACCACGGCGCGGAACTCCGGCGAAAACAGCATCGGCACCAGTCCCGGCGCGTCCACCAGCTGGCCCAGCTGGTTGCGCAGGCGCTGCACCGGCACGTCCAGGCTGACCATGCCGATGGCGCCCATGCCTTCGCCGCCGGGCCGGAACAGCGGCAGGTTGTAGGTGACGAACAGTTCGCCGCCGGTGGCTTCGTTGCGGTAGGGCTCGGACCACCACGGCAGCGCCGTGCCCACGGTGCGCGTGTACCAGGGCAACACGCGGTAGTCGTCGTAGCCCAGGCCCTGCAGCGGGGTGTTCACCAGGCCCAGGCCTTCGCGGCGCACGTACCAGTCGAAGCCCGGGTCGTCGTCGCCCAGCCGGCCCGGCTCCATGGCCACCATCACGCCGGCGATGTCCGGGTCGGCGGCCAGCGTGGCCTCGAGCAGGGCGCGCAGGTTCAGCGGCTGCCNNAGGCCGCGCCCGCCAGCGTGCGCCCGCTCACCTGCACCGAATCGAGCGTGGCCTCCAGGCCGCCGGCGGCCTGCTGCGCCAACCCGCGCATTTCCGCCTGGGTGTTGGCGATGAGCACGCCGCGCAGGGCCACGTAGAACACCGCCGCCACGCCCGCCAGCAGCAGCACGCTGGTCAGGCTGGACCACAGCAGCAGGCGCGTGCGCAGGCTCCGGCGCCAGGGCACCTGGCGCCCACCGACCGACCCGTGCCGTGGCTGCTGGTCCGTCACGCTTCCCTCCGAAGCCGCCCCCGGAGCATACCCTGCGGTAAACTTCCGGTCCTTATCCGGAAACGACGACGCGCCGGGCTGCCGGCCGCGAGGAAGAGAGAAAAATGAACTGGCTGACCGACGCCCTGGAAAACGACCTCGACCCCGTCGAGACCCGCGAGTGGATGGAATCGCTGAAGGCCGTGCTCGACGCCGACGGCCCCGAGCGCGCCCACCACCTGCTGCAGCGCATGGTCGAACTGACCCGTCGCGCCGGTGCGCACCTGCCGTTCCAGCCCACCACCGAATACATCAACACCATCCCGCCGCACCTGGAAGCCAAGAGCGACGGCGACGCGATGATGGAATGGCGCATCCGCTCCATCATCCGCTGGAACGCCATGGCCATGGTGGTGCGCGCCAACCGCCGCCCCGGCGACCTGGGCGGCCACATCGCCTCGTTCGCGTCCGGCGCCACGCTCTACGACGTGGGCTTCAACCACTTCTGGCGCGCGCCCAGCGCCGGGCACCCGGGCGACATCCTGTACATCCAGGGCCACAGCTCGCCGGGCATCTACGCCCGCAGCTTCCTGGAAGGCCGCATCAGCGAAGGCCAGCTCGACAACTTCCGCATGGAAGTGGACGGCAAGGGCATCTCCAGCTACCCGCACCCGTGGCTGATGCCGGA
>DNNT01000268.1:0-9412 GCA_003497545.1 Arenimonas sp.
TGGCTGTCGTTGAAGTAGGCCGGCACGGTGATCACGGCCTCGGTGACGGCCTCGCCCAGGTAGGCCTCGGCGGTCTTCTTCATCTTCTCGAGCACGCGCGCGGAGATTTCCTGCGGCGCCATCTTCTTGCCCTCGGCGGTCGCCACCCAGGCGTCGCCGTTGTCGTGCGCGACGATGCCGTAGGGCACCAGGTCGAGGTCCTTCTTGACTTCGGCATCGGCGAACTTGCGGCCGATCAGGCGCTTCACCGCGTAGAAGGTGTTCTTCGGGTTGGTGACGGCCTGGCGCTTGGCCGAGGCGCCGACGATGACTTCGCCGTCCTTGGTGAAGGCGACGATGGAGGGCGTGGTGCGGTCGCCCTCGGAATTCTCGATGACCTTGGCCACGCCGCCTTCCATCACGGAAACGCAGCTGTTGGTGGTGCCCAGGTCGATGCCGATGATCTTGCCCATGGTGATGCTCCCTGAAGGATCGGATTCTGTGGTTGCGGCGGCGGCCGCGGATGGTTCGAAGATGGGGCCCGCCGCGGCGTGTTCAAGGCCCGTGAAGGGCTCAGTCGGCGGCGACCACCACGAGGGCCGGGCGCAGCAGGCGGTCGTTGAGCGCGTAGCCCTTCTGGAACACCTGCACGACCGTGCCTGGCGCCGCGCCCGGGGACGCGAGCTGGCTGATGGCCTGGTGCCATTCGGGGTCGAAGGCCTGGCCCTGCGGATCGAGCTGGGCCAGGCCGTTGTCCTCGCCCACCTTCAGCAACTGGCGCAGGGTCAGTTCCAGGCCGTCCTTGAGCGGGCCGGACTCGCCGGCGGCGGCGGCCAGGCCGGCCTCGAGGCTGTCGAGCACCGGCAGCAGCTGGGACAGCAGCTTCTCGTTGGCGAAGCGGCGGGCCTGGTCGACGTCGCGGACCAGGCGCTTGCGCTGGTTGTCGAGCTCGGCGCGCTCGCGCAGGGCTTCCTCGCGCAGGTTGGCCAGGGCATGGCGCAGCTGCTCGAGCTCGTTGCCCAGGGTGTCGGTGTCGAGGTCGGGGACGTCGGCGGGCGCCTGCGCGCCCGGGGTCGGGTTTTCGCTGTGCATGGGATTCCAATGGCTGCCCCGCGTCCGGCGGGGGTCGGCAAGGCTATGGGGCCGAGGGCTCGGGATTCAAGGCGGCGCCCAGCAGGTCGGCGGTGGCCTGGACCATCGGGATGACCCGCTCGTAGGCCATGCGGGTGGGGCCGATGACGCCCAGCACGCCCAGCACCTTGCCGTTGGCGCCATAGGGCGCGGTGACCACGGTGCAGGCGTCGAGCGGCGCCAGGCCGGTTTCCTCGCCGATGAACACGCGCACGCCCTGGGCCTGCAGGGTGCGGTCGAGCAGCTGCAGGATCTCGCGCTTGCGGGCGAAGGCCTCGAACAGGTCGCGCAGGCGGTCGAGGTCGGACAGGTCCTGCAGGCCCATCAGCCGGGTCTGGCCGGCCAGCAGCATGTCCTCGGCGCTGGCCGGGCTGGCGGCGGCGCCCAGGGCCTGTTCCGACAGCTCCACCGCGGCCGAGAGCAGGCGCTCCATCTCGCTGCGGGTGTCGCGCAGGTCGCGCAGCAGCACGGCGCGGATCTCGGCCAGCGGGCGCCCGGCGAAGTGGGCGTTGAGGTAGTTGGCGGTCTGCTCGAGCTCCGACGGCGCGTAGGTGCGGCGCGGGCTGATGATGCGGTTCTGCACCTCGTTGTCGGTGAAGACCAGGATCACCAGGATGCGCTGGCCGTCGAGCGGCACGAAGTCGATGTGGCGGAAGGCGAACTGGCTGCGCTGGGGCACGGTGACCACGCCGACGAACTGGCTCATGGCCGAGAGCAGCTCGCTGGTGTTCGAGAGCAGGGCCTGGGTGCCGGCGCCGGCGGGGAGCTGGGCGCGCAGCTGCATCACCTCGGCGTCCTGCAGCGGCTTCATCTGCAGCAGGCTGTCGACGAACACGCGGTAGCCCTGGGCCGTGGGCACGCGCCCGGCCGAGGTGTGCGGGGCCGAGACCAGGCCAATTTCCTCGAGGTCGGCCATGATGTTGCGGATGGTGGCCGGGCTCACGTCCAGCCCCGAGCGCTTGGCCAGGGTGCGCGAACCCACGGGCTCGCCGTCCCGGATGTGCTGGGAAATCAGGGTCCGCAGCAGGCGGCGGGCGCGCGGGTCGAGGCTCAGTTCCATCTCCCATAGATAAGGCCGGGATGCCCCGGGCGCAAGCCGGCGCTTTCCTACGCCACGCGGGGGCGCAGGCGTCTTGGATCCTGAGACGGGGGCAGCGCAGGCTGCCGGCTTCAGGCAGAATCTGGCCCGCCATGCTCAGCCACCTCACGCTCCAGGACTTCGCCGTCGTCANNCACCGGGGCCCGCGCCGACGCCGGCATCGTCCGCCACGGCGCCGAACGCGCCGAACTGGCCGCCGAATTCCGCCTGTCCGACGCCCCGGCGGCGCTGGACTGGCTGCGCGAGAACGAACTCGACGACGGCGACGGCTGCCAGCTGCGTCGCGTCATCCGCGCCGACGGCGGCTCCCGCGCCTGGATCAACGGACGCCCCGCCACCCTGGGGCAGCTTTCGGAGCTGGGCGGCCTGCTGGTGGAAATCCACGGCCAGCACGAACACCAGGCCCTGCTTGACCGCGGCCAGCAGCTGGCCCTGCTCGACGCCTTCGGCCAGCACGCCGGCCTGCTGGCCGAGGTGCGCGAGCTCGCCCGCCGCTGGGCCGCGCTCGACCGCGAGCTGGGCGAACTGGCGCGTGCCGGCGACGTCGGCGAACGCATCGCCTGGCTGCAGCACCAGGTGGAAGAACTGGCGGCCGAAAACCTCGATGCCGCCGACCTGGGCGAACTGGCCGCCGCGCACCGCCGCCAGGCCAATGCCGCGGGCCTGCTGCAGGGCTACCAGGCCGCCCTCGCCCGCCTCGGCGGCGACGAAGGGCTGTCGGTGCAGCGCCTGCTGCACCAGACCCGCGCCGACCTGCAGCGCCTGGCCGCCGACGAACCCCGCCTGGCCGAAGTGCTGGGCCTGCTCGAATCGGCCGGCATCCAGCTGGCCGAGGCCGCCGCCGGGCTGGAGCGCCTGCACGACGACTTCGACCTCGACCCCGAGCGCCTGCGCCGGCTCGAGGAGCGCCTGGCCNNCGGGTGCCGCTGGACGCGCTGGCCGCGCGCCGCGACGCCCTGCAGGAAGAACTGGACGGCCTGAGCGGTGCCGGCGAGCGCGCCGCCCGGCTTGGCCGCGAGCTCGACGCGCTGGCCCGCGACTGGCAGGCCGCCGCCAGCCGCCTGGGCCAGTCGCGCGCCGCCGCCGCGGCCCGGCTGGGCCAGGCCGTGGCCGCGCTGATGTCGGAACTGGGCATGGGCGGCGGCGTGTTCACGGTGGCACTGGAGCCACTCGACACCACCCGCCCGGCGCCGCAGGGTGCCGAACGCTGCGAATTCCTGGTGTCCGCCAACCCGGGCCAGCCGCCGCGCGCGCTGCGCAAGGTGGCCTCGGGCGGCGAACTGGCGCGCATCAGCCTGGCCATCGAAGTGGCCGCGCTGGGCCTGGACGCCGTGCCGACCATGGTGTTCGACGAAGTGGACACCGGCATCGGCGGCGCCGTGGCCGAAGTGGTGGGCCAGAAGCTGCGGGCGCTGGGCGCCGAGCGCCAGGTGCTGTGCGTCACCCACCTGCCCCAGGTCGCGGCCCAGGGCCACCACCACTACCGGGTCAGCAAGGCCGTCGAAGCCGACGCCACCCACAGCCAGGTCGAAGGCCTGGACCCGAAGGCCCGCGTCGAAGAACTCGCCCGCATGCTCGGCGGCGTCGAGATCACCAAGGAAGTCCGTGCCAACGCCCGCCAGATGCTTTCCCGCGCGCAGGAAAGCTGATTTTTTGCCACGGATTTACNNCATCGGCATCCGCATCGAAGACGACGTCGTCGTCACCCCCGCCGGCCACGAAGTGCTGACCGACGCCGTCCCCCGCGAAGTCGACGCCATCGAGGCGGTCCTGGCGACCCGGTGACTGGTTTTTGCCACGGATTTACGCGGATGAACGCGGATATGCACGGATAAAGCGAAATCCATTCAAAGAGGCGTTTGCCCTATCGGTGCAAATCCGCCCTTTCCGTGTTCATCCGTGGCGAAAAATCACTTCTTCTTCTTCGCGCGGACGTAGAGCACCAGCGAGTGCTCTTCGATGACGTAGCCGTGCTTGGCGGCGATTTCGTGCTGCAGGCGCTCGATCTCGGGGCTGGTGAACTCGATCACCTTGCCGGTGTCCACGTCCACCATGTGGTCGTGGTGCTGGCCGCGGTCGAGTTCGTAGACGGCCTGGCCGCCCTCGAAGTTGTGCTTGAGCACCAGGCCCGCGGCCTCGAACTGCGTGAGCACGCGGTAGACCGTGGCCAGGCCGATGTCGTCGCCCTTTTCCAGCAACTGCCGGTAGATGTCCTCGGCGGTCAGGTGCTTGGGGCTGGTGCTTTCGAGCACATCGAGGATGCGGATGCGCGGATGGGTGACCTTGAGGCCGGCCTTTCGCAGGTCCTGGGATTCCATGTCGTCTCCTGAATACCGTCCGTCGCACGGCGCGGGCGTGGCTGGCGGTTGCAATCGGTAGTGTATCATCGGGCCGTCACCGACCCCGGATCAGCACGCAATGCGCAAGGCCCTGACGCTCCTCCTCGCCACCGCCCTGCTCGGCGGCTGCGGCATCATCTACCGCCAGCCCGTCTTCCAGGGCAACCTGCTGGAATCGAAGAACGTCGAACAGCTGCAGGTCGGCATGACCCGCGGCCAGGTGTTCAGCCTGCTGGGTTCGCCGCCCATCGCCGATCCGTTCCACCAGTCGCGCTGGGACTACGTTGCCACGGAACGCCGCCGCGTCGGTGACACCGAAGTGAAGAACCTGACCCTGTGGTTCGAAGGCGATTCGCTTTCGCGCTGGGAAGGCGAGTATTTCCCCGAGGCTGATTCCAAGCTCGCCGCCGAGATGCGCCGCTTCGGCAACCTCGCGCGCGACAAGGACAAGCCGCGCCGCCCCGCCCCGAGCGGCGGCTAAGCCTTACCGGCTTCGCGGGCGCGGCGTCGCCGCGCCTGCTTCGGGTCCGCCAGCAGCGGCCTGAGCACCTCCACCCGGTCCCCGTCGCGCAGCGGCGTTTCCAGCGCCACCGGCTGCCCGTACACCGCCAGGCCGGCCGGGTCCGGCACCCAGCCCGGCACCACCGAAACCAGGTCGGCTGCGGCCAGCGCGTCGGCCACGGTGGCACCCGCGGGCAGCACCAACGGCCAGCGCCAGCAGCGCGCCGGCAGCGCGTACACCACTTCGACGGAAAGCGCGCCGGCGGCCATTTCAGGCCCGGTCGGCCTCGCGGCAGAAGTCGTCCACCATGCGGTCGGCCACGCCCTGGAAACCGATGGCCAGGGCCGAGCCCAGCACCTTGCCCGCCACTTCGAAGTCCATGGCCAGGCTCACCTTGCAAGCGTCCTCGGCCAGGCTGTGGAAATGCCAGGCGCCGGTGAGCTTGCGGAATGGCCCCTCNNGGTCGAGCCGGGCCAGCATGTGGGTGTCGGAAACTTCCAGCACCTGCGAGGACTCGCACCAGGGGAATCGCGCCGGGTAGGCGGCGACGTCGTTGACCAGGTCGAACATGCGCCGGGCCGAATGCCGGACCAGCGCGTGCCGTTGGATGCTCGTCATGGGACAATGGCCGCCAAGGAAAGGACATGTCGAAGAAAAACAGCGCCAAGAATACCGGAAGCGGCAAGGACAAGGCGGAAGCCAACAAGACCATTGCCCTCAACCGCAGCGCGCGGCACGACTACCACCTCGAGGCCCGCTTCGAGGCGGGCATCGCGCTGCAGGGCTGGGAGCTGAAATCCATCCGCGCCGGTCGCATGAACATGGGCGACGCCTACGCGGTGGTGAAGAAGGGCGAGATCTTCCTGTTCGGTGCCCAGATCACCCCGCTCAGCCAGGCCTCCACCCACGTGGTGGCCGACGACCGCCGCACCCGCAAGCTGCTGCTGCACCGGCACGAGATCGACAAGCTGGTGGGCAAGGTCGAGCGCGACGGCTACACGCTCATCCCCACCGCGGCCTACTGGAAGGGCAACAAGGTCAAGCTGGAACTGGCCCTGGCCAAGGGCAAGCAGTCGCACGACAAGCGCCAGGCCAGCAAGGACCGCGACTGGCAGCGCGACAAGCAGCGCGTCATGCGCCGCGCCAACAAGAACGCCTGAGCCCGCGGGAGGGCCTCCACGGCCCCGCAAGCATCAATCGCGCCTGAAGGCGTCCCCGCATGGCCTTGTGGCGGGGCGGGGCCAGCCCCATACTGGTGATGTCGGTTGATCAAAGATTTCCGAGTTTCCGGGGGTGTCCTGGCTTCGACGGGGGTCGCAAAGTCGACTGGCGCATGCCGAGGGGGCAGCTTTCCTCGTTAATCCAGCGGCAAAACTTTAGTTGCCAACGACGACAACTACGCTCTCGCCGCTTAAGGCGTAAGCCCCGAACCCACTTGTGCCCGTGCTCGTGGATGTAGGGTCATCATCACGGAACAGCTCCCGGCGGCGACCCGCCAACCGGAAGTGAACTTAGCGGGTGTGGACGACGGTGTGCCTCGCACGTTGTGTTGCCGTCGTACGAGAACCAACAACGAGCTAAGCATGTAGTGCCGGAGATGGAGTGCTCTCGGACGGGGGTTCAACTCCCCCCACCTCCACCAAACACGCCAGCGCCGCCTTCGGGCGGCGTTGTCGTTTCCGGCGCCAGGTTTCAGTCGCTGAGCTTGCGCAGCGACAGTGCGTTGACGCAGAAGCGCAGCCCGGTGGGCGGCGGGCCGTCCGGGAACACGTGGCCCAGGTGGCCGTCGCAGGCGTTGCAGGTGATCTCGACGCGCCGCATGCCGTGGCTCTCGTCCATCCGGTAGGCCACGGCGGCGTCGGCCAGCGGCGCGGTGAACGAAGGCCAGCCGCTGTGCGATTCGAACTTGGTGCCGGCGTCGAACAACGGCGTGCCGCAGCAGGCGCAGCCGTAGCGGCCGGGCTCGAACAGGCTGCACATCGGCGAACTGAAGGCGCGCTCGGTACCGGCCTCGCGGGTGACGTGGAAGACGTCCGGCGGCAGAAGCTCGCGCCATTGCGCCGGGCTGCGTTCGACCCGTGCCGGCGGCTTGGGGTTGCCACGGGCCAGGCGTTCGAGGACATCGTTCCAAGTATGCATGCGCGCTATCCTAACCCCGGCCTGCGTCGAGGCCGCGTACAAGGGGGCAGCGCGTGGAGACCATCAGCTTCTGGCCGCATGTCGGGGTTTCCATCATTGCGATCGCGCTGATCGCCGTCGGGTTCACCCTGCGGGCAAGGCCCCGGGGCATCTTCCTGCTCTGGCTGGGCGTCGCGGCGATGCTCGGGCTGGTGCTGCACACGATCCTGGCCGCCGTCGGCCCCTGACCCGGCCTGGCGACCATGTTGCGAGGCATCGCCGCGCTCCCGCGAACCGTCTGGCTGGTCGGCCTGGTCAGCCTGCTCAATGACAGTGCCAGCGAGATGCTCTATCCGCTGGTACCGCTGTACCTGGCTTCGGTGCTGATGGCGGGCCCCAAGGCCCTCGGCCTCATCGAAGGCCTGGCCGAGGCCACCGCCAGCCTGCTGAAACTGGTGTCCGGCGTCCTGAGCGACCGGACGCGGCGGACAAAGCCCTGGCTGGT
This sequence comes from Arenimonas sp., assembly GCA_003497545.1. Classification (GTDB taxonomy): domain Bacteria; phylum Pseudomonadota; class Gammaproteobacteria; order Xanthomonadales; family Xanthomonadaceae; genus Arenimonas. The sequence continues at coordinate 7,674 of DNNT01000268.1, forward strand.
GTTCGGCTATGGCATCGCCGGCTTCGCCCGCCCGCTGGTGGCCTTCGTCACCTCCTGGCCCTGGCTCCTGTGCATCCGCGTCGCCGACCGCGTCGGCAAGGGGCTGCGCAGCTCGCCCCGGGACGCGCTGCTCGCCGGCAGCGTGGCCCCGGGCCAGCGCGGGCTGGCCTTCGGCCTGCATCGCGCAATGGACAACGCCGGCGCCGTGGCCGGCCCCCTGCTCGCCGCCCTGCTCCTGGCCGCGGGCGTGCCCTTGCGCGACATCTTCCTCTGGTCGGTCCTGCCTGCCGTCGCCTGCCTGGGCCTGACCTTGCTGATGCACGAACCCGCGGCCCTGCCCTCCACGGCGCACCGCGGCTTCGACTGGCGCGTCCGGGAAATGCCGCCGATGCTCCGGCGCTACCTTGTCGTGCTCGCGCTCTTCACCCTGGGCAATTCCTCGAACATGTTCCTGCTCCTGCGCGCGAGCGAGCTGGGCGTGCCCGCGTCGCAGGTTCCCCTGCTCTGGGGAGCCGTGTCCGCCGTGGCCATGGTCTTCTCGACGCCGCTCGCCGCGCTTTCCGACCGTTGGGGGCGGAAGCGGCTGCTGGTGGGCGGCTATTTCGCCTACGCCGCCTTCTACCTGGCCCTTGGCTGGACCACCCCCGGCCTGGGGATGCTGTTCGTCCTGTTCGCGGGCTACGGGCTGTTCCTGGCCGCGACCGAAGCCACCGAAAAGGCGCTCGTCGCCGACCTCGCCCCGGCGGACCGGCGGGGCACGGCCTTCGGCTGGTTCAACCTGGTGGCCGGCGCACTGCTGCTGCCGGCCTCGGCCCTGTTCGGATGGCTGTACGAAGCGGTGTCACCGGCCCTTGCCTTCGGCGTTTCGGCAGCCTGTTCCGGCGGCGCCGCACTGCTGATGCTGGGCTGGGTCCAGGCCGGCCCGGGCAGATCCTAACCTTCCCCGTCCTGCCCCAGGTAAGCGGCGACACCGGTTTGCGCGGCGGCGACCGCCGACTGCGCCGCCGCGATGGTGGCCTGGGCCCGCGTGATGGCGGCTTCGGCCGCGGCGATTTCGGCCCGCACCTCGCCCACGCCGGCGATGGCGCGCTGGACCATGGCCTTGAGTTCGTCCACCTGGGCCCGCGTGGCCTTGCCCTGGGCCGCCTGCGCCTGGGCCTCGGCCAGCCGCTGCGCGGCGACGTTGCGCGCCGACTCGGCGCGGGTCAGGTTGGCCCGTGCGGCCTTGAGCTGCGTGTCCCGGGCCTGGAATTCCACCCTTGCCGCTTCCACGGCCTCGGCGGCCAACTTCAGCTGGGCCTCGACCTCGGCGCGGCCCGGAGCCGGCGTTTCATCCGTGCGCGCCTGCGCCGGAACGGCGGCCAGCAGCGCCAGCAACAACCCACCTGCGGCCACCTGCCGCCATGCTTTCGTATCCAAGCGACTCCTCCCGTGAACAGGCAGGCCGCCCCCTTCGGACCACGCCAACGGCCGGAGTCTAACCGGTTTTCACGGCAATGCGACCCTGCCTCAGGCCACGTACACCGTCTTGATGTTGGTGAACTCGTGGATGCCGTGGCCGGCCAGCTCGCGGCCGAAGCCGCTGGCCTTGGTGCCGCCGAAGGGCAGCCGCACGTCGCTTTTCACCAGCGAATTGACGAAGCAGGCACCCGCCACGACCCGGGCCGCCACCCGCTCGCCGCGGGCCGCGTCGGCGGTCCAGACGCTGGCGCCCAGGCCGAAGGCGGTGTCGTTGGCCA
>DNNT01000268.1:9478-9659 GCA_003497545.1 Arenimonas sp.
CCTGCCGGTCCAGTTCGTCGCGCAGGTCGGCGCGGGCCATGGGCGCCAGCGTGGTGGCTTCGTCGTTCGGGTCGCCCGTACGCAGCGCCGTGGCGGCCTCGGTGAAGGCCTGGACGAAACGATCGGCCACCGCTTCCACCACGATGAAACGCTTGGCGGCGATGCAGGTCTGCCCGGCGTT
>DNNT01000268.1:9710-10252 GCA_003497545.1 Arenimonas sp.
CGGCGATGACCGCCGCGGCCTGCTCGCTGTCGATGTGCAGCACGCCGAACACGCCCTCGGGCACGCCCGCCGCCGCCAGCACGCCGGCGATGGCGTCGGCGCAGCCCGGCACGTTGGTGGCGTGCTTGAGCAGGGCCACGTTGCCGGCCATCAGGCCCGGCGCCAGGAAGCGGAACACCTGCCAGACGGGGAAGTTCCACGGCATGATCGCCAGCACGCAGCCGATGGGCTCGTAGCGCACGTAGCTGCGCGCGGCCTCGGTGCCGATGGTTTCCTCGCGCAGGTAGTCGGCGGCGTGGCGGGCGTAGTAGCGGCAGGCGCCGGCCGACTTCTCGATCTCGGCCAGGGCCTCGCGGCGCAGCTTGCCCATTTCGGCCGTCATGGTGGCGGCGATGGCGTCGCGGCGGGCGTGCAGCTCCTCGGCGACGCGCTGCAGGAGCGCGCCGCGTTGCTCGAGCGAAAGCGCGGCCCAGGCCGGGAACGCGCGCTCGGCGGCGGCCAGCTTCGCCTCGACGGCGTCGGCGGACATCATGGAATAGGCG
>DNNT01000017.1 GCA_003497545.1 Arenimonas sp.
CTGATGCCGGGCGAGTTCGCCCTGATCGACCGCATCCGGGCCCGCGCCCGGCGCCGCGACGACGTGGTGCTGGGCATCGGCGACGACGCCGCCGTGCTGGCGGTGCCGCCGGGCCAGCAGCTCGTGGTCACCAGCGACACCCTGGTGGCCGGCGTGCACTTTCCCGAAGAAACCGCGCCCGCTGACCTGGGCTGGAAGGCGCTGGCCGTGAACCTCAGCGACCTCGCCGCCATGGCCGCCACGCCTGCCTGGTGCACGCTGGCGATGACACTGCCGGGCGCGGACGATGCCTGGCTCGAGGCCTTCCTCGACGGTTTCCTGGAGCTGGCCGACCAGCACGATGTGTCCCTGGTGGGCGGCGACACCACGCGCGGCCCGCTCTCGATCACCGTCACCGCCTTCGGCCTGGTGCCCGCCGGCCAGGCGCTGCGCCGCGACGGCGCGCGCGTGGGCGACGACGTGTGGGTGACCGGCACGATCGGCGACGCCGCCGGCGCGCTGGCGCAGTGGCGCACGCGCGGCCCGGCCTCGGCCAAGCTGCGTTGGCGGCTCGACCGCCCCACGCCGCGCGTCGAAGCGGGCCTGGTGCTGCGCGGCCTGGCCAGCGCCGGCATCGACCTGAGCGACGGCCTGGCCGCCGACCTGGGCCACGTGCTGGCCGCCAGCGGCGTCGGCGCGCGGCTGGAACTGGGCCGGCTGCCCACCTCGCGCACGCTGGCCGACCACTTCGCCGAGCCGCGGCGCTGGGAGCTGCAGCTCTCCGGCGGCGACGACTACGAGCTGTGTTTCACCGCGCCCGCCGCGCGCGCTTTCGAAATCGAACAGGCGCTGGCGGCGCTCGACCTGCCGGCCACCGTGGTGGGCCAGGTGGAGGCCGAACCGGGCCTGCGTTTCGGCACGCCCGACGGCGGCGCCTGGACGCCGGCCGCACCGGGTTACCAGCATTTCGACGGGGGCCACGCATGACGGTCGCGCCGGTCGGCATCCGCCGCCGCCTGATGAAACACCCGCTGGGCTGGCTGGCCGCGGGCTTCGGCAGCGGCTTCTCGCCCCGGGCGCCGGGCACCGTGGGCAGCGCGGCGGCTTTGCTGCCCTGGTGGTTCCTGATGAAGGACCTGCCGCTGCCGGCCTACCTGGCGGTGCTGGCGGCGGGCTTCGCCATCGGCTGCTGGGCCGCGCACTGGGTGATCCGCGAAACGAAGATCGAAGATCCTTCGCTCGTCGTCTGGGACGAATTCATCGGCATGTGGATCACCCTGCTGGCCGCACCGGCCGGCTGGCCGTGGATGCTGGCGGCTTTCGTGCTGTTCCGCCTCTTCGACATCGCCAAACCCTGGCCCGTCAGCTGGGCCGACCGGCAACTCCACGGCGGCTTCGGCGCCATGCTCGACGACGCTTTGGCCGGCGTGTATGCCCTGGCTGTGCTGCAAATCGTGGCTTTTGTTTTTTAGCCACGGATTTACGCGGATGAACGCGGATAAGAGACACGGATAAGGCGAATCTATCCGTGCGTATCCGTGTTCATCCGCGTAAATCCGTGGCAAAAAACCTCTATCCCAACACCGCCTGGACCCTGGCCCGCAGCGCGGGAACGACTTCGGCGTCGAACCAGGGGTTGTGCAGGAACCAGCCCACGTTGCGCGGGCTGGGGTGGGGCAGGGGGAAGACGCTCGGGGCGTAGTCGCGCCAGGCCTGCACGGTGTCGGTGAGGGTTTTCTTGCGGGTGTCTTTCAGGAAATAGGCCTGGGCGTACTGGCCGATCGCCAGCACCAGGCCGATGTCGGGCATCAGTGGCAGCAGGCGCGGGTGCCAGGTTTGCGCGCATTCGGGGCGTGGCGGCAGGTCGCCGGACGCGCCGCGGCCCGGGTAGCAGAAACCCATGGGCACGATGGCGATGCGCGATTCGTCGTAGAACGCCGCCTTGTCCAGGCCCAGCCAGCCGCGCAGCCGCACGCCGCTGGCGTCGTCCCAGGGAATGCCGCTGCCGTGCACCAGCGTGCCCGGCGCCTGGCCCACCACCAGCAGGCGCGCCGTGGCGCTGGCGCGCAGCACCGGGCGTGGGCCCAGCGGCAGCTTGGCCTCGCACAGGCGGCAGGCGCGGATGTCGGTGAGCAGCGTCTCGAGTTCGGTGGGCGCGCGGCGGTTCATGCGGGCGGCAGCACCTTGCCCGGGTTGAGGATACCGTCGGGGTCGAACTGCGCCTTGATGGCGCGCATCAGCGCCAGCGTGGGCGGGGTCAGCGAACGCGCCAGCAGTTCGCGCTTCACCAGGCCGATGCCGTGTTCGCCGGAAACCAGGCCGCCGAGCGCGATCACCGCATCGAATACCGACTCCAGCGCCGCGCCGGCGCGCGCGGCCTGCGAGGCATCGGCGGGGTCGTAAAGGATGTTCACGTGCAGGTTGCCGTTGCCGGCATGGCCGAAGCAGACGATGGGCAGCGATTGCGCGGCCGCGGCGCCGCGCACGGCGGCGACGAGTTCCGGAATGCGCGACACCGGCACCACCACGTCCTCGTTGATCTTGCCCGGCGCCAGCGTGCGCAGCGCCGGCGACAGCGCCTTGCGCGCGGCCCAGAGTTTTTCGCGCGCGGCCTCGTCGGCCGCGGCGCCCACGCCGAGGCAGCCCGGGCCCTGCGCGGCCTGGCGCAGCGCGGCTTCGGCGGCGTCGAGGACGGCCGCGTCGGCGTCGGCTTCGATCATGAGCAATGCGCCGGCGTCGGCGGGCAGGTCGGCGCCGCCCACCTCGCGCGCCAGGCGCACGCAGTCGCCGTCCATGAATTCGAGCATCGAGGGCGTGACCGGCTGCGCCATCAGCCGCGCGACGGCGGCCGCTGCGCTTTCCACGTCGGCGTAGAGCGCGCGCAGCGCGCGGCGCTTCGGCGCCAGCGGCGTGAGCTTGAGCGTGGCTTCGACGATCAGTGCCAGCGTGCCTTCCGAGCCGATCAGCAGGCGCGAGAGGTCGTAGCCGCTGGCGCCCTTGGTGGTGGCCGCGCCGAACTCGACCAGTTCGCCGCTGCCGGTGACGGCCTTGAGCGCCAGCACGTTGTCGCGGGTGGCGCCGTACTTCACCGCGCGCGGGCCACCGGCATTGCAGGCCAGGTTGCCGCCGACGCTGCAGAAGCCGGCGCTGGTGGGGTCGGGCGGCCAGAACAGGCCATGCGGCGCCAGCGCGGCCTGCAGTTCGCCGTTGAGCAGGCCGGGTTCCACCACGGCCACGCGGTCGCCGGGGCGGACGGCCAGCACGCGGTTCATGCGCTCGAACGACACCACCAGCGCATCCTCGCCCGGCACGCTGGCGCCGGTGGTGTTGGTGCCGCGCCCACGCGCGACGATCGGCAGCCGGTGCGCCCGGCACAGCCGGACAATGGCCTGCACCTGTGTTGCCTCCGTGGGCAAGGCCACCGCCAGCGGCAATCCCTGACGCCGCGAATTGTCATACCCGTAGGCCAACCGCTCCGCCGCATCCAGCAGCAGGCCACCCGCCGGCAGCACGGCTTGCAGCACTTCCACCACGTTCTTGGGCAGTTCGGACATGGCCTCAGTCTAGGCGATCGGGAAAGAAGTTTTTTGCCACGGATTTACGCGGATGAACGCGGTTTTTCACGGGTTAAGCCAATTGAATTGGTTCTGCTCTATCCGTGCAAATCCGCGTTCATCCGTGTCATCCGCGGTCAAAACCAAAGCTACAGGTCATCGAGGGTGAAGGCGCCGCGGTGCCATTCGAGGCCGGCGGGGGAGGCGGCCACGATGTCGAAGCGACAGGGCGTGTCGGCCAGGGCCGGGTGGCGCTGCAGCCAGGCGCGGGCGGCGAGGGCGATGCGACGGCATTTGCGGCGGTCCACCGAGGCCAGGCCGCCGCCGTAGCGGTCGTCGGCGCGGTAGCGCACTTCCACGAAGGCGACCGTGTCGCCGTCGCGCATCACCAGGTCGAGTTCGCCGAAACGGTAGTTGACGTTGCGGGCGATCAGCCGCAGGCCTTCGCCCTCCAGCAGGCGGCGCGCGGCCTCTTCGGCCGCGTCGCCGGTGGCGCGCTTTTCAGGGCGTGCCGGCATCGGGCAGCAGCGCGCCGTCCGGCGCCGGACGGGGGCGGCCACCGCTGAACACGGCCCAGGCCGGCTTGCGCAGCACCTGGCCCACCGGGTCGAGCTGCAGTTCGCCGGTGGCGCCACGCACCTGGGCGCCCGGGTCGGACACCAGTTGGTCGAGGTAACCCGCCAGGCGCCAGGCGTCCACGCCGAAGGCGAACAGGCGGGCGCCGCCGCCCTGCGCGCTGGGCAGGGTGTCGCCGATGGTGTCGGGGTCGGGCAGGCCGCCGCGCAGGCCGATCAGCCAGGGCAACTCGGGGTATTCGATGCCGTCGAGTTCCACGTCCATGCGCAGGTTCGCGCCCGAGAGGATCAGCGAGGTGGCGACGCGCGGCACGTCCACCAGGCCGGCGGGTTCCACCTGGCTCGACAGCAGGCGCGCCTGCGCGGCCTTCAGCGCCAGGAACAGCGCGTCAGGTCGCAGGCCGGCCGTGGCCTGCTGCAGCGCCGGCACGTAATCGGGGTTGCTCTCGTCCACCGTGACTTCGCCGATGACCTCGCCGCCGCGCTCCTTCAGGCGCTCGCGGAAGCTGGCCAGCGCACGGCGGGCGTTTTCGTCGGCCTGGGTCACCACCAGCACCCGGCGCAGGCCGCGCTCGAGCAGGCGGTCGGCGGCGGCGATGCCTTCGTCCTCGGGCGCCAGCGCGAAGCTGGCGCTGCCCGGCGGCGGCGGCACGGTGCCGCGGTTGAGCGCGACCGCCGGCAGCACCAGCTGCGGCGAACCGAACAGCGCATTCACCTCGTCGCGGCTGAGCGGGCCGAGGATCATCTGGGCGCCGTCGGCGCTGGCCTTTGCCAGGGCCTCGGCCACGCCGCCGGCGGCGCCTGTGTCGTAGAAGCGCAGCTCCGGGCGGCGGCGGTGTTCGGCGTAGTAACCGGCCAGCACGCCGTCGCGCACCGGGGTACCGGCAGCGGCGAGCGGACCGCTCAGCGGCAGCAGCACGGCCAGGCGCTCGGGCGGGCGGTAGCCGTCGGCTTCGGCGGGCGGCAGCGTGTCGAGCCCGGGCGCCGAGGCGCCGCGGTCGTAGGGACGCGGCAGCGGCAGGCCCCGCTGGCCCAGCGCGCGGCCGGCGAAGGCGTAGAGCGGGTGGCCCACCGGCAGCGCGGCGCTGTTGGCGGCGAGGCCGGCATCGGTTTCAGCGGCCAGCAGGCGTTCGATGCGGCGGGCGTTGTCCACGCGTTCGCTGCGACCCAGTCGCGCGTCAAGGAAGGCCAGCTCGCCCGCGGCCTCGAAGCCGCGGCCCGCGGCCTGCAGCGCGGCGGCGCGCAAGGAATGCCAGCGTTCGCGCAGCGCGGCGGGCACCGCGTCGGCCGGGCGGGCGAGCAGGGCCAGCGCCTGTTCGGCGCGGCCGGCTTCGACCTGCAACTGCGCGCCGATCAGGTCGTGGCGCCAGGTGTCGCTGCCCTCGAGCTTGCGGCGGTTGGACTGCGACCAGGCCGCGCGCATCTGCTCCGGTTCGCCGGCCAGGCGCGCCTGTTCGGCGGCCTGCAGCCAGGCACGGTCGCGCGCGCTGCCGCGGCCGGCTTCAGCCACCTGCGTCCAGGCCTGCGCGGCTTCCGCGTGCTGGCCGGCTTCGGCCAGCTGTTCGGCGGAGCGCTGGGGCGCGCTGGGCTCGCTCTGCACCGACACGCTGGCGCAGCCGGCGGTCAGGGCAAGGGCAAGCAGCAGGGGGGCGGTTCGCAGCATGGTCGGGGTCCGGGTGGGATGCCGCGTAAGATGATACCCGGTGCACAAGGAGGGCGCGGTCATGGCGACGACACAGGCAGGGGCGCTTTACGTGGTGGCGACGCCGATCGGCAACCTGGGCGACCTGACGACCCGCGCGCGCGAGGTCCTGGGCGCCGTGGACGCGATCTGCGCCGAGGACACCCGGCATACGCGCCAGCTGCTGGGCGCGCTCGGCATCGAGCGGCCGCTGCTGGCGCTGCACGAACACAACGAGGCCGAGATGGCCTGGAAACTGGTGGAGCGCCTGAAGGCCGGCGACCGCCTGGCGCTGGTGTCCGACGCCGGCACGCCGCTGGTCAGCGACCCCGGCTACCGGCTGGTGCGCGAAGTGCGCGCCGCGGGCCTGAAGGTGGTGCCGGTGCCCGGCGCCTGCGCCGCCATCGCGGCGCTGTCGGTGGCCGGCATCCCCAGCGACCGCTTCTGCTTCGAAGGTTTCCTGCCGGCGAAATCCTCGGCCCGGCGCGAGCGCCTGGCGGCGCTGTCGCGTGAACCTCGCACGCTGGTGTTCTACGAAAGCTCACACCGCATCGAAGAAAGCCTGGCCGACCTGGTGGCGATGTTCGGACCCGGGCGCGAGGCGGTACTGGCGCGCGAGCTCACCAAGCTGTTCGAAACGGTGCTGGGCGACACCTTGGGCGGTATCGCGGAACAGGTGGCCGCCGACGAAAACCAGCGCAAGGGCGAATTCGTGCTCATCGTGCGCGGCTGCGAGGACGACGGCGAGGCGAAGCTGCTCGAGGGCCAGCGCCTGTACGCCAAGCTGGCCGAACACCTGAAACCCTCGCTGGCCGCGAAGCTCGCGGCCGACATCAGCGGTGCGCCGCGCAAGGCGCTTTACGGAGGTGGTGAATGAGGAAGGGCCTTGCGATCGTGGGTGTGTTGCTGCTGTCGGCCTGCGCCGGCACCCAGAGCACGCGCGTCGGCGCCGAGATGATCCTGCCGCCGCAGGCGCCGCAGATGAAGATGCAGTCGCAGGAACTGTTCCTGATGGCCTCGCACCTCAACCCGGACGTTTTGCCGGACTATCCCGCCGACCTGCTCGCCGAGGGTCCCGAACAGGCCACCGTTTGCGCGGAACTGGTGGTGGACGAAAACGGCGTGGTCGTGTGGACGGCGCCGCTGCGCGCCGGCCCGCAGTGCCCGCCGGAGGCGCTGCCGGCGCTGGCGCCGTTCGAACGCGCGGTGGAGCAGGCGGTGCGCCGCTGGCAGTTCACCGCCGCGGCCGTGTGCACTTTCCCGCCCGGCGTCGAGAAGAACGACGACTGCGCTGGCGAAGGCGTCGTGGAGAAAACCGTGCCGCTGCGCATGGCCTTCGTCTTCGACTTCAGCCGCAGCGAGCGCCGGGGCCGGTTTTCCAGCGCCTCCGGCCGCTGAACGGCGTCGCGGCCCGGCTGTGAGACAATCCCCGGTGGCGGAGCCGGCCAAGACAGTCGCGTCGCAGCAATGCGCCGAGGAAAGTCCGGGCTCCACAGAGCAGGGTGCCAGGTAACGCCTGGGCGGCGTGAGCCGACGGAAAGTGCAACAGAAAACAAACCGCCGAACGGCCCGCAAGGGTGCGTGGTAAGGGCGAAACGGTGGGGTAAGAGCCCACCGCGGACCTGGCAACAGGGACGGCACGGCAAGCCCCACCCGGAGCAATGCCGAATAGGGGCCTCGCGTGGAAAGGTCCGACGTTCAGCCGTGAGGCTGTCGGAGACCTCCACATGGGACACTTCAGCCCAAGAGTGCCCGGGTTGGCAGCTAGATCCTGTCGGTAACGGCAGGGGCAGAGGAATGGTCATCCAGAGGAGGCAACTCCTTGGACAAAATCCGGCTTACAGGCCGTCCGCGCAATTTCCTGCCTGTCGCACGAAGTCTCTGCACGACTTTTGCAAATCCGCGATATGCTGCCCAAAACGCAGGCCCGAACACGGGGCCGGTTCACAAGGGAGGGCGGATATGAGCTTCATCAAGACACTGGCGACGCTGGCCGTGGGTTTCGCTGCCGCAAGGGGCGTCGACCGCTTTCAGAAGATGGGCGGCGCCGCCGGGATGCAGGATGCGCTGCGTGGTGCAGGCCAGCCCGGTGGCATGGCCGATCAGATGGGGGCGATGGCCGAAAAGCTGGGCATCCCCGGCGGACGGCAGGCGGTGGCCGATATGATGGGCCGCTTCGGTGCCACGACGACCACCGCCACGGATCAGGCACAGAGCGGCCTGAACGGCCTGCTGACGGCGATGACCAGCGCTGCCAGTGCAGGGGCCCGCAATATGGGTGACATGATGGGGGCGCTTGCAGGGGCCACTCCGGCCGGACCGATGGCCGAAGAAAATGCCCGCCTGATGATCCGCGCCATGATTCAGGGCGCCAAGGCCGATGGCGGCATCGACGCCGAAGAACGCCGCAAGATCATGGATCATCTGGGCGATGCCACGCCTGAGGAGATGGCCTTTGTCGAAGCCGAACTGGCCGCGCCGCTGGATATTGCCGGGCTTGCCGCCGCAGTGGGCGAAACCGCGCGGGCACAGGTCTATTCCGCCGCGCTGATGGCCATCAAGGCGGATACCGAGGCCGAGCAGGGCTTCCTGTCCACCCTTGCCGGGGCTTTGCAGCTGGACGCGGGCACCGTGGCTACCATCCATCGCAGCATGGGAAAACCGCTGGTCTGATCTGCGGCAGGCGCGGGCGGCACCGCCCGGGCCTTTCCCGCGAAACCTGTGTTTTCGCTGTTGACTCTGCCCGCGCCTTCCTTAAAAGGCAGGCTCCAAAGGATTTCACGGGAAGGTTTCTTTCCCGGCTGCAGGAGAGAGACTATGGCGAAGCCGACGACGATCAAGATCCGTCTGAACTCGACGGCGGGCACCGGGCACTTCTACGTGACCAAGAAGAATGCCCGCACCATGACCGACAAGATGGCGGTCAACAAGTATGACCCGGTGGTGCGCAAGCACGTCGAATACAAAGAAGGCAAGATCAAGTAAGATCTGCCGGATTTCGGATTGCAGGGGCCGCACCTTCGGGGGCGGCCTTTTGCTTTGGAGACTACCATGCAGCGCATCATGATTCTGGGCCAGCCCGGCGCCGGCAAAAGCTGGCTGGCGCGCGAACTGGGCGCCCGCACCGGCCTGCCGGTCATCCATATGGATTGCATCCACTGGCAAGCCGGCTGGGTGGAACGTCCGCTGGCCGAAAAGCTGCAGCTGGCCCGTGCGGCCGAAGCAACCCCCGCCTGGATTTTCGAGGGCGGGCTGTCGGCCACCTATGACAGTCGGGCCGCGCGGGCGGATCTGGTCATCTGGCTGGATCTGCCGCTGGCGCTGCGCCTCTGGCGGGTGATCCGGCGGAGCCTGNNAGGCTGCCGTGAAGATCCGCGCAACCTGCCGGAATTCCTGCGCTTCATCTGGCGCAGCCGCCACAGCTCTGCCCGGCGGATCGCAGCGGTTAGCCCGCCACCCAATGTGCCCTTCCTGCGCCTGCGGTCCCGCCGCGCGGTGGCTGCCTTTCTGCGCGACTTCCGGCCTGACTGAAGCCTGAAACGAAAAAGGCCGGGGAAATCCCCGGCCTTCGCAATCTGGCATATGCCTGTTCTTATTCGCGGTTACCCATGAATTGCAGCAGGAACATGAACATGTTGATGAAGTCCAGATACAGGCTCAGCGCGCCCATGATCGCGGATTTCGCCATCCACTCCTTGTCACCCATCGCAGCGTGCTGGATGTAGGTGTTCTTGATGTTCTGCGTGTCATAGGCGGTCAGGCCCGCAAAGATCAGAACGCCGATCACCGAAATCGCGAACTGCAGCGCGCTGGAGGCGATGAAGATATTCACCACCGAAGCGACGAGCAGGCCGATCAGACCCATCATCAGGAAGGTGCCGAAGCCCGACAGATCACGCTTCGTGGTGTACCCATAAAGGCTCAGACCCGCGAAGGCGATGGACGTGGTCAGAAAGGTGGTCGCAATCGACACGCCGGTGAAGATGGCGAAGATATAGGCCAGCGACAGGCCCATCGCAGCGGCATAGACATAGAAGAACAGCTGCGCAGCCGGGGCCGACAGGCGGTTGATCAGCGCACCAAAGGCAAACACCATGACCAGCGGCAGGAACATCACCACCCATTTCAGGGGCGTGCCATAGATCGCGCTCAGCATGGCCTCGTTGGTGCCAACGGCCCAGGCGACGCCCGCCGTCAGCAGCATCCCCACGGACATAAGCCCGTAAACCTTGTTCATATGGGCGCGCAGGCCCGCGTCGATCTGCGCCGAGCGGGCGCCGACGCCAGCGGTGCGGATCGTTTGATAGTCAGCCATGTGGTGCCTCCGAATGTGTCAACCGGCAGCGACCTTGCAATGAGACCGCGCCTTATGCCGCAAATATTGGGGGCATGGGCCGGAAATTCAAGAAGTTCCGGCCCGGAAACCTGACTTTCTCATGTCGGATTCTGCCGTGTTTCACCGGCGCCAATGGGCGGGTACATCCCAGACCGGCTCTGCGGCTTCGGCCTGCNNTGTTCGCGCGTCAGCCCGATGTCGCGCAGCATGTGGTCATCCAGCCGGGCAAGCCGCTGCCGTTGCCGCCGCAGCGCGATCCGGTCGAAAACCTGCGCCCAGAAACTCTGCCGCGGTTGCAGCGGACGGCGGGACAGGGAAGAGGCATGATCCATTTTACACTCCTATTCGTGATGTGTTTGAGTGGTTCCATTTCGTCTCTTGATGGAATTTGCCGGATCATGCAGAATAAGGGAAATGAATGATTGTTGGTAAATACATCACGGAGCTTGATATGCCGCGCAATCTTGATCTCACGGCGTTGCGGTCTTTCGTGGCGGTGGCCGATGCGGGCGGCGTGACCCGCGCGGCGGGCCTGCTGAACCTGACGCAAAGCGCCGTTTCGATGCAGCTGAAACGGCTGGAAGACAGCCTGAACACCCCGCTGTTTCAGCGTGCGGCGCGCAAACTCTCGCTGACACCCGAAGGGGCGCAGCTTATGGGGCCCGCCCGCCGGATGCTGGAACTGAACGACGAGGCGCTGGCCCGCCTGGGGGTCGACAGCTGCGAAGGCGAAATCCGTCTGGGTGTGCCGCATGACATCGTCTATCCGGCGATTCCCGGCATCCTGAAACGGCTGGCCGGCCAATACCCGCGCCTGCGCATCACGTTGACCTCATCTTTCACCACGCTGCTGAAAGATGCTTTTCAGCGCGGCGAGCTGGATGTGATCGTGACCACCGAAGACCGCCCGGGGCCGGGGGGCGAGGTGATTTCCGCGCAGCGGCTGGTCTGGATCGGGGCCGAAGAGGGCGGGGCCTTTGCCCGGCGCCCGGTGCGGCTGGGCTTCAAGGATACCTGCATCTTCCGCCCCACGGCGCAATCCGCGCTGGATGCGGCGGGTATCCCTTGGGAGCTGGCTTTCGAAGGGGACAGCGAACAGGCGGCCGAGGCATTGGTGGCCGCCGATCTGGCGATTTCCGCCCGGCTGTCAGGTCGTTTTCCGCCGGGCACAGTTGAAATCACCGGGCAGGGCTTGCCCGAGCTGGGCGGGCTGTCGATCTGCCAGTATCGCGCGCCCACGGCAAAGAACGAAGCGGCCGAGGCGCTGCTGGCAGAGTTGCGGCTGGCCTATGGCGGGTAGGCGCTGACTCCCTCTCGAACCTTTCCGCTGATCCCCTCCCCAACCCTCCCCCTGGCAGGGGGAGGGGGCGCGCCTGACAAGCGGTGGCATGGCGGGGGCCTTCGGCAGAGTTCCGGCTTGGGGCGCGTCCGGGGGCTGGGGGGCCATGCTGCGCTTGCAAGCGGCGGGGCGGGGCGTCATAGTCCTGTCAATGCTCTGTGACAGGGAGTTCACACATGAAGATCGCCGCATTTGCGGGCCTTGCGCTTGCCCTTTCTGCCAGCCTTTCCGCAGCCCAGACCCTGCCTGATCTGGCTGGTCGCGCGGTGACGGTGGTGACGGAAAACGCCTATCCGCCGCTGCAGTTTCTGGATGCCGAAGGCAAGGCTGTCGGCTGGGAATATGATGCCATGGCCGAAATCGCCAAGCGGCTGAATATGGTCGTGACCTATGAAAACACCAGCTGGGATGCGATGATCCCGGCCGTGTCGGAAGGCCAGTATGACATCGGCATGACCGGAATCACTATCCGCGACGACCGCAAGGAAATGGTCGATTTCTCGGATGCCTATATGCGGTCGGAAATGGTCATGCTGGTGCGTGGCGATGAAAGCCGCTTTACCGATGCCAAAAGCTTTGGCGCCAACCCCGATCTCTTGATGGCGGCGCAGCCGGGCACCACGCCCTTCTATGTCGGCGTCTATGAGGTGCTGGATGGCAACGAGGCCAATCCGCGGATCAAGATGTTCGAAACCTTCGGCGCGGGTGTGGCCGCCCTGAAGACCGGGGATGTGGATCTGGTGCTGACCGATGGCACCGCCGGGGCAGGCTATGTCGCATCCTCGGATGGCGGGCTGAAGGTCGTGGGTGAAAAGCTGGGGGCCGAGGATTTCGGGTTCATCTTCCCCAAGGGATCGGATCTGGTGGCGCCGGTGAATGCGGCGATTGCCGCGATGCAGGCCGATGGCACCATTGCCGCGCTGGATAAGACCTGGTTCCTTGATTACAAGATGGGCCAGTAAGGCGGGCGGCACCCGGTTGCGGGTGCTGTGCAGCGAGGCCATCTGACGATGGCCTCTGATCCCCCGGAAAAGGATTTTCCCTGGTGGCTGGCCGTGCTGGGCGCGACCGGCCTTTGGCTGTTTTACGAAGTCTGGGCCAGCCCGGTCTATGCCGGTGTCATGGCGGTTCTGGGCAAGGGCATCGGGATTACCCTGATGGTTACCTTTGTGGCCTTTGCCGCCGCCTGTCTGCTGGGGCTGGGTCTGGCACTGGCCGGGCTGTCGCGCCACAGGCTGCTGCGGCAGGCGGCGCGGCTNNGTGCTGCTGCTGTATGTGGCCTTTGCCGCGACGCCTGCAGTGGTGATGGCCTGGAACTGGATCGGCGGCTGGGCCGGCCTGCCCGAGCTGCGGGCGCGGGATGTGCCGCTCTTGTGGCGGGCGGTGATCGCGCTGACCCTGGCCTATTCGGCCTTTCTGGCCGAGGTGTTTCGCGCTGGGCTGGCCTCGGTCGACCGGGGCCAGATCGAAGCCGCACAGGCGCTGGGTCTGGGCGGCTGGCTGCGCTTCCGCTTCATCGTGTTTCCGCAGGCGTTTCGCACCATCCTGCCACCGCTGGGCAATGATTTTGTCGCCATGGTGAAGGATTCAAGTCTGGTCAGCGTGCTGGGCGTGGCGGATGTGACGCAGCTGGGCAAGGTGACGGCGGCCGGGAACTTCCGCTATTTCGAGACCTATAACATGGTCGCGCTGATCTATCTGACGATGACCATCGGGCTGTCTTTGCTGTTGCGGCGGCTGGAGAAGCGGCTGCGCAGCTGACCATGCGGCGCGGCCCCTGTGGGGCCGCAATCCTGTGCGCCCCGCGCGGCGCCTGCGCGCCGCACGAGGCCCTTTGGGGACGCTGCCCCCGTCGCGCTGGCGCGCGCCTCCCCTAGGGTATTTGTGCCAAGAGGAAGGGGCAAGGGCTGGACCTTGGCCCGGGGGCTGCTAGGCTTTGCCGCAAAGGAGATCTGACGATGACCCATGCGCTGCTGGCCCCCTGGGAGGGGCCGTTCGGGCTGCCCCCTTTCGATGCGATCCGCGACGAGGATTTCATGCCTGCCTTCGACGCCGGGCTGGCCGAGGCCCGGGCGGCCATCGCCGCGATTGCCGCGGATCCGGCCGTGCCGGATTTCGCCAATACGATCGAGGCGCTGGAGCTGGCGGAAGCCACGCTCGATCGCGTGGCGGGGGTGTTCTACAATCTGGCCTCGGCGGATAGCACCGATCAGCGCGAGGCGCTGATGCGCGATCTGGCGCCGAAGATGAGCGCGTTTTCGTCGGAGGTGACCAACAACAAGGCGCTGTTCGCCAAGGTCGAGNNCGCGTTTTCATCCGAGGTGACGAACAACACTGCGCTGTTCGCCCGCATCGAAGATCTGTGGCAGCGCCGTGACGGGCTGGGGCTGGCGCCGGAACAGGCGCGGGTGCTGGAGCTGTACCGGCAGATGTTCGTCCGTTCCGGGGCGCAGCTGGAAGGCGCGGCGGCAGAGCGGCTGACGGCGGTGAAGGCGCGGCTGGCGGTGCTGGGCACGCAGTTCAGCCAGAATGTGCTGGCCGAAGAGCGCGACTGGTTCATGGAGCTGGGCGCGGAGGATCTGCAGGGGCTGCCAGACTTCCTGCTGGATGCCGCGCGGTCGGCGGGGGCGGACAAGGGGCTGGGGCCGATCATCACCACCAGCCGGTCGCTGATCGTGCCCTTCCTGCAGTTCTCGCCGCGCCGGGCTTTGCGGGAAAAGGCCTATGAGGCCTGGGTGGCACGCGGGGCCAATGGCAATGCCCATGACAACCGCGCTGTCGCGGCCGAGATCCTGGCCCTGCGGGCGGAACGGGCGCAGCTGCTGGGCTATGCCAGCTTTGCCGATTTCAAGCTGGAACCGGAGATGGCCAAGACGCCAGAGGCCGTGCGCGGCCTGCTGATGCGGGTGTGGGAGCCGGCGCGGGCCAAGGCGCTGGCCGATGCGGCGGTGCTGGAGGCCATGCTGCGGGCCGATGGCATGGCGGGGCCGCTGGAGCCCTGGGACTGGCGCTATTATTCGGAAAAGCGCCGCAAGGCCGAACATGATCTGGATGAGGCGGCGCTGAAACCCTATCTGAGCCTGGAGGCCATGATCGCGGCGCAGTTCGATTGCGCCCACCGCCTGTTCGGGCTGGAGTTCGTGGCGCTGGATCTGCCGATGTATCACCCCGATGTGCGGGCCTGGGAGGTGCGGCGCAACGGGGCGCATGTGGCGGTGTTCATCGGGGATTACTTCGCGCGCGGATCGAAACGGTCTGGCGCCTGGTGTTCGGCGATGCGCAGCCAGAAGAAGCTGGGGCAGGTTGTGGCGCCCATCGTGGTGAATGTGTGCAATTTTGCCAAGGGCGACCCCTGCCTGCTGTCTTATGACGATGCGCGCACGCTGTTCCACGAATTCGGCCATGCGCTGCATCAGATGCTGTCGGATGTGACCTATGGTTTCATCAGTGGCACATCGGTGGCCCGCGATTTCGTGGAACTGCCGAGCCAGCTGTATGAACATTGGCTGGAAGTGCCCGAGGTGCTGGAAACCCATGCCCGGCACTGGCAGACCGGCGCGGCGATGCCCGCCGACATGCTGAAACGGCTGCTGGATGCGGGCACCTATGACCAGGGCTTTGCCACGGTGGAATTCGTGGCTTCGGCGCTGGTGGATCTGGCGTTCCACGAGGGGCCTGCGCCCGCCGATCCGATGCAGAAACAGGCCGAGGTGCTGGAGGCCATCGGGATGCCGCGCGCCATCCGGATGCGCCATGCCACGCCGCATTTTTCGCATGTGTTTTCGGGGGATGGCTATTCCAGCGGCTATTACAGTTACATGTGGTCAGAGGTGATGGATGCCGATGCCTTTGCCGCTTTTGAAGAGGCGGGCAGCCCCTTCGACCCGGAGGTGGCGGGCAGGCTGGAGAAATTCATCCTGAGCGCGGGTGGCTCGCGCCCGGCGGAAGAGCTGTATCTGGAGTTCCGGGGCCGGATGCCGGGGGTCGAGGCGCTGCTGAAAGGCCGGGGGCTGCTGGACGCGGCCTGAAACCGCGCGCCCCCGTCTGATGGCGGGGGCGCGTTCAGAACGGCAGCAGGCCTTCGCGCGGCAGGGGCGCGGCATCCATGCGGATCGAGATGAATTCGGAGGCCGCGCAGGCGGGCAGACCAAGGGCAGCGATCTGTGGACCATCGTAATGGCCGTTCAGCAGCAGGATGCCTTCCTGCGCCAGCCGGTCGCGCGTGCCCCCACCGCCATCCGCCCGCAGGCGGCGCATGAAATCCTTCTGCTGTGCCGTGGCGTCGATCACATCGCGGGTGATCGGGCGCCCCTGCACCTCACGGAACAGGGCCATGATCCGGGCATTGCCGGTGGTGCCTGCAAAGATGCGTTCCACCGCATCGGGCGGCACGGTGCGCCAGAAATTGGGCGGGCAGGGCGCATCGCAGATCAGCCAGAGGATATGGGCAAAGCCTTCGGCAGACAGGCTTTTCTTGGCATCCTTGTTCTGGCCCGCCGTCAGATATGCGGGCCGGGCCACGATCAGCCCCAGATAGCAGCGGGCGCGATCCTCATCGGCAGCCACCAGCAGGCAGGGCTGATCCACCGCTTCGGTCGGGATCATCCAGTTGCCGCCCATCGTGTGCTTGATATCCACATCATGGCCCAGAATCCGCGTATCCAGCTTGCCCTTGGGCAGCCGCAGCATCGCGCGCAGGTCGATTTCCACCCTCGTGCCGATATAGGTCTTTTCGGTCTTTTCCAGCTCGTCATAGCAGCGGCGGCCGGTTTTCGGCGTCTGGATCACCGCATCCACGCAATCGCGCAGCATCAGCGGCAGCTTTTCGGCCAGCGCCGCCGGGCCACCAGCGCGGCGGGTGATATCCTGCGCGAGTATGGTCAGCAGCGGGTGATCGGGATGGCCGGGCGCGATCCGGCTGTCGGGCAGTGTCTTCTTCACGGCGGGCAGGCCGCTTGCGCCATCAGGCGCGCACGGCGCGCAGACGGGGGCGGCGGATCGCCTCGGCCACGCGTTCGGCCACGGCGCGGGCCACCGGCGGCGGGAAGGCATTGCCGACCTGGCGATAGGCATTGGTCTTGGCGCCGGTGATATGCCAGCTGTCGGGGAAGCCCTGCAACCGCGCCACCATCGACACCGTCAGCCGGGGCATCCCCTGATGCAGCGGATCGGGGGCTTCGGGTGCCAGTGTTCGGCCCTCAACCCCCAGCGCGGCCCAGGCACGGCGGGCACGGGTGGGGCCCAGATCGGGGCCGCCATGCTTTTTCGACCCGCCCACGATGGTCGGTGCAATCTCGTCGGCCTGATCGCGCCAGGCATCGGCCCCGCGCCAGCCGCGCGCCACCATCAGATCATGCAGGGTTTCGCCCACGGTGGGCGGGTTGTGGCCATTGGGCTCTGGCCAGCGGAACAGATCGGCGCGATCCGCCTTGACCGCCACGATCACCACGCGCGGGCGCAGCTGTGGCACCCCGTAATCCGAGGCATTCAGCAGCCGCCAGTCGGTTTCATAGCCAAGCGCGCGCAGCTGGCGTTTCAGCTTTTCGCGGTAATCGTGAAACACCGCATCCAGAAAACCGCGCACATTTTCGATCATCACTGCCTTGGGGCGCACGCTGTCGATGATGTCGATCGCATCGTTGAACAGGTTCCGTTCATCCTGTTCGCCCAGCTGTTTGCCCGCCACCGAAAACGGCGGGCAGGGCAGGCCACCCGCCACCAGATCGACACCCGCGAAATCGCCCGCACGCTCCTTGAAGCGGCGCACGTCATCTTCGATCACGTTCCAGGCGGGGCGGTTGTGGCGCAGGGTCTGGCAGCAGTGGCGGTCGATCTCCACCAGCGCGTCATGCCCGAATCCGGCCTGTTCCAGCCCGAGCGCCTGCCCGCCGGCGCCTGCGCAAAGCTCGATGGATGTCAGCATGTCGTCGCTCCTTCACCGCGCCATCCAACCCGGTGTGCGGGGCGGATTCAAGTGGCCAGAACGGCTGGTCTGCCTGTTCCGGCAATGTTCTTAGCCTGCCAGAGTCTGGCTTGCAACGCTGCAGGCAGGCCAGAGTATGCGTTGTGCAGAAACAAAAAAGACCGCCGAAGCGGTCTGTTTTCATACTGGAGCGGGCGAGGCGATTCGAACGCCCGACCCTAACCTTGGCAAGGTTATGCTCTACCCCTGAGCTACGCCCGCACTCCGTATCGCGGTATCTAACGGCTCGGGCCTGCCACTGCAAGGGGGGATTTCATATAAATTTCAGCGGCTTGTCATGTAGCTGAAAAACAAAAAGGCGGCCCGGAGGCCGCCGTTTTTGTTTGGAGCGGGCGAGGCGATTCGAACGCCCGACCCTAACCTTGGCAAGGTTATGCTCTACCCCTGAGCTACGCCCGCACCGTTTGGCCTTGCGGCCTGGGTAACCGAATTGGAGCGGGCGAGGCGATTCGAACGCCCGACCCTAACCTTGGCAAGGTTATGCTCTACCCCTGAGCTACGCCCGCACTCCGTTTCCGGTAGGCGGGATTTATAAAAGCCGCGCGGGACATGCAAGGGGGAAAATGGGGTTTCTTTCATGCGAAATCGACAGGGGGCAGGGGCGCAGAAAGAAGGCCCCGGCAGCATGGGCTGACGGGGCCTTGGTGCAGATAGCGGCGTTGCGGGTTATTCCAGCTCCACCAGCAGGTCCTTGGCGTCGATCTGGCTGCCCGCGCTGACGTGGATTGCCTTCACCGTGGCCTCGCGGTCGGCGTGCAGGCCGGTTTCCATCTTCATCGCCTCGATGGTCAGCAGCAGGTCGCCCGCGCGCACCTTCGCGCCCACCGCAACCGTGACCGATGCGACAGAGCCGGGCATCGGCGCGCCGATGTGGTTGGGGTTGCCCTCTGCTGCCTTGGGCTTGGCGGCGGTTTTCGCCTTCACCGCGCGGTTCGGCACGCGGATCACCCGGGGCTGGCCGTTCAGTTCGAAGAACACCTTGGCATCGCCTTCGTCGGTGGTTTCGCCCACCGCCTGCAGCCGGATTTCCAGCGTCTTGCCTGCGTCGATGGCGGCAGTGATCTCTTCGCCCGGCTCCATGCCGTAGAAGAAGGTCTTGGTCGGCAGCGCCCGCACCGGGCCATACAGCCGGTGGCGGCCCATGTAATCCAGGAACACCTTGGGATACATCAGATAGCCGTTCAGATCCTCGTCATCGACGGCAAAGCCGTTCAGATCGGCGATCAGCTTGGCGCGGGTTTCCTCCAGATCCACCGGCGGCAGCGACTGGCCAGGGCGTTCGGCCAGCGGCGCCTCGCCCTTCAGTACCTTTTTCTGGATCCCTTCGGGCCAGCCGCCATGCGGTTGGCCAAGGTTGCCCTTCATCATGTCCACGACCGATTCCGGGAAGGCCACATCCACCGTCGGATCTTCGACCTGCGCGCGGGTCAGACCCTGCGCCACCATCATCAGCGCCATGTCGCCCACCACTTTCGACGACGGCGTGACCTTCACGATATCGCCGAACATCTGGTTGGCATCGGCATAGGCCTGCGCCACCTCGGGCCAGCGCTCCTCCAGCCCCAGGCTGCGGGCTTGTGCCTTGAGGTTGGTGAACTGCCCGCCGGGCATTTCATGCAGATACACTTCCGACGCAGGCGCGCCGATGCCGGATTCGAAGGCGGCATATTGCGTGCGCACATGTTCCCAATAGTTGGAAATCTCGCGGATCGCCGCGATATCCAGCCCGGTGTCGCGTTCGGTATTGCGCAAAGCCTCGACGATGGACCCAAGGCAGGGCTGCGAGGTGCCGCCCGAAAACGCATCCATCGCCGCATCCACCGCATCCACGCCCGCGTCACAGGCTGCCAGAATGGTGGCTGCCGCCGCGCCGCTGGTATCATGCGTGTGGAAGTGGATCGGCAGCCCCACCTCCTGTTTCAGCGCCTTGACCAGCACGCGCGCCGCAGCCGGTTTCAGCAGCCCGGCCATATCCTTCAGGCCCAGCACATGCGCGCCCGCGGCCTTCAGCTGCTGGCCCATGCCGACGTAATATTTAAGGTCATATTTGGCGCGGGCCGGATCAAGGATATCGCCGGTATAGCAGATCGTGCCTTCGCAGACCTTGTTCGCCTCGATCACCGCATCCATGGCGACGCGCATGTTTTCAACCCAGTTCAGGCTGTCGAACACGCGGAACACATCCACCCCGGTGGTGGCGGCCTGTTTGACAAAGGCCTGCACCACATTGTCGGGGTAATTGGTATAGCCCACGCCATTGCTGGCCCGCAGCAGCATCTGCGTCATCAGGTTCGGCATGGCGGCGCGCAGGTCGCGCAGCCGCTGCCACGGANNGTCGCCCCGCCCCAGCATTCCACCGAAAACAGCTGCGGCAGATTGGCGGCATAGGTCGGCGCCACGCGGATCATGTCAACCGAGCGCATCCGCGTCGCCAGCAGCGACTGGTGGCCATCGCGCATGGTGGTATCGGTGATCAGAACCTTCTGCTGCGCCTTCATCCAGTCGGCCACAGCCTGCGGCCCCTTCTGTTCCAGCAGGTTGCGGGTGCCCATCGCCGGTTCGGCCTTGGGCGCGGGCGCCTTCGGCGTTTTCGCATCGGCCGGGGGCTTGGGGCGGCCCGCTGTTTCCGGGTGCCCGTTCACGGTGATATCCGCGATATAGGTCAGAATCTTGGTCGCCCGGTCGCGCCGCTTCTTGAAATCGAACAGGGCGGGCGTCGTGTCGATGAACTTGGTGGTATAGGTGTCATCCAGGAAGGTCGGGTGCTTTAGCAGGTTGATGACGAATTCGATATTGGTGGACACACCACGAATACGGAATTCGCGCAAAGCCCGGTCCATCCGCGCAATCGCCTTTTCCGGCGTCTGGGCATGGGCCGTCACCTTCACCAGCAGCGAATCGTAATAGCGGGTGACGACAGACCCCGAATAGGCGGTGCCGCCATCAAGCCGGATGCCGTTGCCGGTGGCGCTGCGATAGGCGGTGATGCGGCCATAGTCGGGGATGAAGTTGTTGGCCGGGTCTTCCGTCGTCACCCGGCACTGCAGGGCGTGGCCGTTCAACTTTACATCGGCCTGGCTGGCAACGCCGGTTGCCTCGGTCAGCGTCTTGCCTTCCGCGATCAGGATCTGCGCCTGCACGATGTCGATGCCGGTCACCTNNTCCATATCCATCAGGAATTCGACAGTGCCCGCACATTCGTAATTCACATGGGCACAGATCTTGCGGCCCAGTTCGCAAACCTCGGCCCGCTGCTCTTCGGTCAGATAGGGGGCAGGGGCGCGTTCCACGACCTTCTGGTTGCGGCGCTGCACGGTGCAATCGCGCTCGTACAGGTGATAGATATTGCCGTGCTTGTCGCCCAGGATCTGCACTTCCACATGGCGGGCGCGCAGGATCATCTTTTCCAGATAGCCCTCGCCATTGCCGAAGGCNNACCATTGCCAAAGGCGGCCTCGGCCTCGCGGCGGCCTTCCAGAACTTTGGCCTCCAGCTCGTCCTCGTTCATGATCGGGCGCATCCCCCGGCCACCACCGCCCCACGACGCCTTCAGCATCAGCGGAAAGCCGACCGACGCCGCCTCTTTGCGGATCGCGTCGAAATCGGTGCCCAGCACCTCGGTCGCGGGGATCACCGGCACACCGGCCGTCATCGCCACGCGGCGGGCAGAGGCCTTGTCGCCCAGGGCGCGCATGGTTTCGGCCTTGGGGCCGATGAAGGTAATGCCATTCGCCTCGCAAGCCTCGACGAAATCGGGGTTCTCCGACAGCAGGCCATAGCCCGGATGGATCGCATCCGCGCCCGAGGCTTTGGCCACCCGGATGATTTCCGGGATCGACAGATAGGCGCCGACCGGCGACATGCCCTCACCGATCAGATAGGCCTCATCGGCCTTGAACCGGTGCAGCGACAACTTATCTTCTTCGGCATAGACGGCGACGGTCTTCTTGCCCATCTCGTTGGCGGCGCGCATCACCCGGATGGCGATCTCGCCCCGGTTGGCGACGAGGATCTTGCGGAATTCGGTCATGGTTCCCCCCGGAAGGTGGTTCGAAATTCGGACCACTCTAGGCGCGCTGCGGTGCAGCGCAAGCCCGCAGTGTCACGAATCTGCAAAGTTTTGCGAAATATGCAGCGCGGCTTTGCTGCTGCAAATTTGCCTGCCGTCCATGGGTGTTAGCGGTAACAATCATCACAGAACATAAATGGAACGCGGTCTTTTCATCGCAGCCAACTGCGTTTATCCTCGCCGCATGAGCGGATATGATGAATCGGACGCCTTCGAGGCCGCAATCCCCCTGTCGCAACGTGCCATGGCGGCGCGCCCTGCGCCCTATCTGGATGATCTGAACCCGGCGCAGCGCGCGGCGGTTCTGGCTTTGGATGGCCCGGTGCTGATGCTGGCGGGGGCGGGCACCGGCAAGACCAAGGCGCTGACCTCGCGCATTGCCCATCTGCTGGCCACCGGCAAGGCCCGCCCGAACGAGATCCTGTCGGTGACCTTCACCAACAAGGCCGCGCGCGAGATGCGCGAGCGGATCACCCATCTGATCGGTCCCTCGGCCGAGGGCCTGCGCTGGCTGGGCACCTTCCACTCCATCGCCGCCCAGATCCTGCGCCGTCACGCCGAACTGGTCGGGCTGAAGTCCAGCTTCACCATCCTGGACACCGACGACCAGGAACGGGTGCTGAAACAGCTGCTGGAAGCCGCCAATATCGACACCAAGCGCTGGACGCCCAAGTCGCTGTCCGGCCTGATCGACCACTGGAAGAACCGCGGCTGGACGCCTGAGAAATTGCCCCCCGGCGAGGATTTCGCCAACGGCAAGGGCCAGGGTCTTTACGCCGCCTATCAGGCCCGCCTGCGCAGCCTGAACGCCTGCGACTTCGGCGACCTGCTGCTGCACAACATCACCATCCTGTCCAAACATGCGGACCTGGCGGACGAATATCGTCGCCGGTTTCGCTACATTCTGGTGGACGAATATCAGGACAC